>DASXVO010000040.1 GCA_036504215.1 Vicinamibacterales bacterium
GGCCAGCCGGAGGCCGGTGCCGCGAGGTTCACGAGACGGGCTGCATTGGATGCAGCAGCATGAGGTACGGGATCCCAATTCCCAGGAGCGCCGCGAGGAAGATCGCCCCGAAGATCAGCCCCAGCGTCCAGAACTCCTTGCGTGACACGAACCCGCTCGCGTAGAAGACCGGCGCAGGACCGGTCGCGTACGGCGTGAGGATGCCCATGACGCCCAGCGAGTAGCACAGCAGCAACGCGAAGGCGTTCACCGGCATACCGGGCACCGCCACGCCCGCCGCGAGGAACATCGGGAGCATCGCGGTCACGTGCGCGGTGATGCTCGCGAACATGTAGTGCGTGACGAAGAACACGGCGACGAGTGCCGCCATCACCAGTGTGGGCGGCAGACCGCCGAGCAACGCGGCCGATCCGCGGGCCAGCCACCCGACGAATCCGACCTTGTTCAGTCCGTCCGCCAGCCCCACGAGCGTCGCCAGGAGCACCAGCACGTTCCACGCGTCCTTGTGACCGACGATCTCCTGCCAGGTAACGATCCGGAAGGCGAGCATGAGAGAGATGACGAGGAGTGCGGCCGTCGCAGCTTCCATCAGCTCGCCGCCGAGGACCCACAGCGAGATCGCGACCAGCGCGAGCCCGCCCATCGTCCATTCGCCCCGCGAGACCCTGCCCATTCGTGCGAGTTCCGCGCCCGCCCACTCCGGCACTTCGTGGCCGCCGGTCACGGTCGGCGGGTAGATCTTGTAGACCAGCCACGGCAGCACCGCAATGAACAGCAGTCCGATCGGCAGGAAGCCGATGACCCACGTACCCATCGAGATGTCGTGTCCGATGGTCTTCTCGACGAGGCTGACCGCCAGCAGGTTCGGCGCCAGGCCGGTGAGGAACATCGAGCTGGTGACGGCCGTCGCGGCGAACTCGGTCCAGATGATGTACGCACCGATCCGGCGCGCCGTGGGTCCAGGATGCGAATCGTACAGCGGGGGAATGTTGCGGATGACCGGAAACACCGTGCCGGCGCTGCGCGCGGTATTGGAGGGGGTGAAGGGCGCGAGCACGACGTCGGCAAGCATCACCGCGTACCCCAGGCCGAGCGTGCGGCCACCGAGGCGGCGCACGAGCAGCAGGGCGATCCGCTTGCCCAGACCGGTCTTCTGGTAGCCGAGCGCGAACGTGAATGCGGCGAACACGAGCCAGACGGTGCCGTTGGCGAAGCCCGAGAGCGCCAGCTTCAGCGAGGCCTCGGTATCGGGCGCCGCGAGGCGCGACGCCGCCATGAGCGCCATGCCCACGAAGCCGACGCCGGCCGCGGGAATCGGCTCGAGCACCAGCCCCGTCACGACACCGGCGAACAGCGAGAAGTAGAGCCAGGCGTTTCTGGTGAGGCCGGCGGGCACGGGCAGGAGCGCGAGCGCGATCGCCACGCCCATCGGCACGACGGCCCGCCAATTCACGCGCGCGTGCCACGGAGCGGGACGATTGGAAGGATCACCTTCGGTCAGTGTCGCCATAGGCCGGGAAAGCGTAACAGATTTCCCAGCCTATGGCTCGACAGTGGGACGCCGCGCCGTGCACTCGGCACCTATCTACCGAGGACCAGCCTGACCCCGAAGAACAACTCCCTCGTCGGTCCGGGCTGGTAGGAGTTGCCGTCCGGGTCGGGCTCGCTGAAGGCGATGTACTCGGTCGCCAGCAGATTGCGGACCGACAGCATCACCTCACCGCGCATACCGTCCCGCTTGCCGAAGCGGTACGCCACGCGCGGATTCACCAGAACGAAGCCGTCAGTCGACGCCACGTTGGTCTGATCGACGTACGACAGGCTCTGCGCGAAGAGGTTCAGCCCGAACACCCAGTTGTCGGCGTAGACGTACTCGGCGTCGAACGCGAACTGGTGCCGCGGAGCGTTCGGCATGACCTTGTCGGTGAACTCGCCGAACAGGCTCTTGATGCTCGTGTACTTGAAGTCGTTCCACGTGTAGGCGAGCCGCAGGTTGATGTCGGGACGCGGCACGTAGCCGAGCGCGGTCTCCAAACCGTAGCGCCGGCTCGACCCGGCGTTCTGGTAGAAGGTCTCGAGCGGCCGGTTCTTCACGCGATACCGACCGAAGTCGTTGTCCGTGTTCACGTGAAAGAACGCGACGTCGTACGCGAACCCGTTCGCGCCGCCGCGAACGCCGAACTCCTCGCCCCGCGACGTCGCCGGCACGAGGCTCAGGTTGAACCCGCCCTGATGGTCGGGGTTGTTCGCGAGCTCCTCGGTGGCGGGCGGCAGGAACCCCTGTCCCCACGACGCGTAGACGCCGATGTCCGCGCGCGGATTGTAGGCAACGCCCAGGCGGCCCGTCGTCTTCCCGAACGACGCCTCGCCCGAGAGATCCACACCTCCGGCCTCGAGCTTGTCGGTCAATTCGTTGCGGATCCGGTCCAGGCGCAGGCCGACGGTTGCGCTCCACTCGGGGTTGAACTCGACGCGGTCGAGCAGATAGAGGCCGATCCCGCGCTGGGTGATGTCCTGGTTCGACAGCAGTTCCGGCCCTTCCTTCGCGCCGCCGAGGTTCGGATGGCGATACTCGCCGATTCCCTGCCAGTCGATGTCGGCCCCGATCGAGAGGTGGTTCTTCACCGGCGCGATGTCCGAGTGCATCGTGTACTGCACGTTGCCGCCCGGCGAGTCGTAGCTGCGATGCTGGACGGACGAGGGCACCGATTCCCACCACCCGGTGCGGCGGTAGTAGACCGCATACGACACCTCATGGCCATCGGCAATCTTCGTCTGGCCCGACAGGCCGGTGGTGAAGCGGTTCGTCCGCTGCCCCTCGTTGTAGGTCAGCGCGTCCGGGTTGGCCATCCGCCGATCCTGCGCCAGCCAATCGAGGTTCAGTCCCTCGGCGTTGTCGTTGTAGAAGTGCGTCCCGGCAACGATGAAGGTCAGGCGGGTCGAATCGTTTGGCCTGTAGCCCAGCTTCCCATAGGCGTTGAACGCGTTGAACTGCGTGTGAACACGGTACCCGTCACCCGAATTGCCCGACACGGACATGCGGTAGTTCATCCGGCCGCTGGTGCCGCCCACTTCGGCGACCGGCTTGTAGAACGAATAGGCACCGGCATCCAGGCCCAGCCTCACGTTCGGTCCTCCCTGGCCGCCGTCGCGCGTCGTGATGTTGACGACGCCGCCCGACGAACCGCCGCCGTATAGCGCCGACGCCGATCCGCGCAGCACCTCGATTCGCTGCACCGTCGCCCAATCGACGTCGAACAGATCCGGCGCGAAGCCCGTCGGATCGTTGAGCGGCAGGCCGTCGAGCAGCACCTTGACGCCGCGAATCCCGCGCTCGGTGAGCAGCCCCTGGCCCCGGATCGACAGGTGCACGCGCTCGCCATCGGCCTGGTTGTCGACCTTCACCCCGGGCACGAACTGCAGCGCCTCTTCGGCGCCGATGCCACGCGGCATCGACTCGAGTGTCTCTCCGGTGATGACGGTCGTGGCGGCCGGATTCTCCTTCAGCGGAATTTCCATGCGTGGAGCCGTGACCACCACCTCGACATCCACGCGCGGCAGTTGGTCGGGCTGCTGCGGGCTGGCGATCGCGGCAGGCGTTGTGCCTGGCGCCGTCTGAGTGGCGGTTGCCGGCTTCGTTCGATTCTGCTCGGTTCCGGTGGGTGGCGCCTGAGCGAACGCGGTCGAAGCGGTCACGACGATCACCGCCGCGGCAAGCGAGGCCGAGCGCCCTGCGCTCGCGAATCGGTGAAGAAGACAGAGATCCGACATGGTGAAATCCTCCCGGGGAGCGGACCGTTGATTATGATTCCCGGGCGGTGTGCTACTACCAGCACTCGTAGACAACGGCTCTGGGCCTCGGGTTTCAGCCTCAGGGAAGCAGCCGGACCAGCCCTTCGGTCGCAAGGTGGGTCGTGAACCAGACGGCCTCGGCGGCGAGACCACTGAGGACGACGACGACGATCACGATCGGAATCGACCATGCGCGCGGAAGGCGGGAGTCGTCGCGCAGAATCGGGCCGCTGAGCAAGCGCTCGACACGCGCCGACAGCAGCGTTCCGTCGTAGAACCGGCTGCCGGCGGTTGCAACACCCGGCGGCGTGAGGCGCGCCACCTTCAGCAACGCGGAGGCCAGCGACAGGGCGCGTCGCGGGTCGCCGGCTGCGGCGCGGGCGTCTGCTGCAAACTCCATCGCCGCGCGCCACCGCTGCTCGATGTGGCGGCCGCCAGTCGTCCATCTCAACAGGTCCGGGCAGCAGGACACCAGCGCGCGTTTCACGTTGTCCCGGCTCTCCCGGTGCGCCAACTCGTGGGAGAGCCCGACGGCGAGTTCGTCGGGTGTCAGCGCGTCCACCAGACTCCTCGAGAGGAACAGGCGCGGACGTCGAATTCCCACGAGCGCGAGGACGGGAGCCGGATCGGTCAACCAGTGGAAGGAACCAGGGAACCTGTCAACGGGCGGCTGACGTGTCTCGTCGCAGCCGGCCGCACGCCATGAGTGTTCCATCTGCCGCGTCGCGCGCAGGTCGCGAAGTGCGCGTCCCGCGGTCGTCGCGAGGATCGCGGCACCGGCAGCCGCCAGGACCATCAGGCAGACGCCCGCGGTTTCTTCGACGCCTTCGGGTTCGAACCGCCACTGCGCCGGCAGGAACACGAGGAGGATGAACCACAGCGAGGCCATACCCGGCAACAGCCGGAGGACGAGCAGCGCGCGCGGTGTCGAGGCGAGATGCGAGGGGATCGCGCCGCGCTGGCCGCTCCAGCCCAGGAAGGCAATCAGCCCGGACAGGCCGATGTTCACCGCCCCGAACCAGGCGAGCACGAGCACCAGCGTGAATAGCGCTTCGTTCACGGCTCTTCCCGTTTCCGCATCCGGCGGCGTTTCACCTTGACCAGTCGCTCGAGTTCGTCGAGCAGCGCCCGATCCCGATCGCCGACCGCCTCGACGAGATTCGACAGGAACGGCAGCGGCGCGGACCACTCCCCGGAGAGCACGCCCGAGACGAGATCGCTGGCCACCATCTCATCGAGTTCCTCGCGTGTGGCCGATGCCGAGTAGACGAAGGCCCGCGACCGCTTGGTACGGGCCAGGAGCCCTTTTCGAAAGAGCCGATCGAGCGTCGTCATGACGGTCGTGTACGCGACCGCGGCATCCAGGTGCGCGGACACGTCCCGCACCGTGACCTCGCCGGCCCGCCACACAATCTCGATCACCTGCTGTTCCAGGTTTCCGAGCCCGGCCCGCACGAGATTCCTGGGCGGCTTGAAACCCCAGAAAAGGAAACCGTTCTTACGCATGTCCCTCTGAAACGGAAGACGGAGGTTCTCCGGCTACCCCTGCGCCGTCGGCCTCGTCACCCTGACGCCCGGCGCGATGAGACGGTCGAACTGCGCCAGCGGCCCCATCAACGGCCGCGCGTAGCTCTTGTACGATTCGTCGATGTCGTTCCTGCCTTTGAGGAATTCCTTCGGCAGCGGCTTCGTGTTGCCTGCCACTCCCTCGAGCGGCGTCAGGAAGTAGTCCACCGAGTAGTCGCCGGTCCGCCGGATGGCTACCGATCCGTTCCTCTTGCCGTGCACCGCGAAGTGGACGGCCGTCTCGCCGACGTCGCGTGCCTCGCTCGCGTCCACATCCGAGATCACGCCCAGGTACGACCGCTGCAGGTAGCCGAACGTGTCGCAGCGAACGCGGGTGATCTTCAGGTGTGCCTTCACCGCGTCCGACAGCGCGTCGCCGAGCGTGCTGCGCCCCGACAACTGCAGGTTGCCGAACGGGTCGCGCTCCTCCGCCGCGTTCAGCTTGAGCAGCATCGGCTCGCCGTCGTCCGCGACGATGCCCTCGCAGACCGCGGCGACGCAGCGGCCGTGCTGGGTGTAGACGCGGTCCACGTCCGCCAGGAAGCGCTCGATGCTGAACGGCGCCTCGGGCACGTAGATCAGATGCGGCCCATCGTCCGGCCACCGGCGCGCGAACACCGACGTCGCCGTCAGGAACCCGGCGCTTCGTCCCATCACGACGCCGACGAACACGCCAGGGATCGCATAGTTGTCGAGGTCGAGGCCGGCGAAGGCGCTCACCACGAACTTGGCCGCGCTGCCGAAACCCGGCGTATGGTCCGTTACGAGGATGTCGTTGTCGATCGTCTTCGGGATGTGGATGACGCGAAGGTCGTACCCCTTCTGCTCCGCGAAGTTCGCGACGATGCGGCAGGTTTCCGCCGAGTCGTTGCCGCCGATATAGAAGAAATAACGAACATCGTGGCGCTGGAAGACCTCGACCATCCGCTCGCAGTACGCGGCGTCCGGCTTGTCGCGCGTCGAGCCGAGCGCCGAGGACGGCGTGATGCCGACCATTTCGAGATTGTGGGTGGTGGCCTGCGAGAGGTCGAGGAAGTCCTCGTTGATGATCCCGCGCACCCCGTAGCGCGCGCCGTAGACCTGGGTGATGAACGGGTACTTGCGCGCCTCCAGCACGACGCCGGCGAGGCTCTGATTGATGACCGCCGTCGGGCCGCCGCCCTGTGCCACCGCCGCTTTGCCCTCGAGTCTCAGCATGAGTCCATCCTTCTCGTGACTGGGGATTCGGAGTATCACCGAATCGCGGGTGGACTGCAAGTCGGAGCCGTCTCGGCTACACCTGCGAAAACACCCTGACGCCAAGCTGCAACGTCAAGATGCCAAGCGGCGGAGCTGGCTGGAGCTTCCCCCGAGGCGTCGGACCGTCAAGGCGCAAGATGCTCCGCAAGCCACCACCTCAAGATCCATCTCAGTACCCGACCCAGAAGGTAGTACCCTGGTCCGCCTGGCCGCCAATCCGACTCCGGCCCGGCGGGGTCGGCTGGTCAGGTCAGGTCAGGCCATGCCGGCCGGCACGAGCACGATCGCCTGGTGCGCGGGACCTGGCTTCGCAGCGCCGGCGATGTTCATGAAGTGCAACGGCCGACGACCGTCGCGCGCCAGCGTCTCGGCGAGACCGTCGGCCGAGAGACGCGCCACGTCGCGTAGTCGCAGGCGCATCGACACCGGGCCGATCGATCGCAGCAGCTTGCGATCGAGGTCGCTCGCCCACCTGTCGTCCGCGTTGTCGGGCCCGAGCTTCTGCAGGTAGGTGGCGATGGCCGGCAGCACGTGGCCCGACGCGTCCATCACCGAGCGCATGACGATCGAGCGCCGGGACATCCAGCGCAACACGAACGCGGGGAGCCGGCTCGTGCGCGCGAAGCCTTCGAGCGTTCGACGTTCGATCTCCGCGAGCTCATCGGCAGACGGATCGAGATCGAAGGCGGGATGCGTCACGTCGATGACCGGCAACTCCATGCCATGGTCGGTGATGGCGTAGCTGATTCCGGGTGCCGTTCGCTGTACGGGAATCCGAGCCATACCCGGCTCCTCCCTGGCTCAGAGCCATTTCTGCATGTAGACCACGTCGAATTCGCGCCCGTGTTCCTCGCCGATGCGTCTGAAGCGCCCGACCTCCTCGAACCCGAGCTTGCGAGAGAACGCGAGGCTCTGAGTGTTCAACGAGGAGATGCTGGCCATCAGCGTACGGAGTGAAACAACAGGTCATGTGAGGTCCTCGCCGCCCGGGCGGAGTGCCGCCCTGCCGCATGTCCGCCCTGCCGGCCGCGCGATCATCCCCGGATGGCCCGGGCCAGGCGGCGACATCCTTCGTCGATTTCGTGCACTTTGGCCTTCGCGATCGACAGGCGGAAGCCCACGCCGTTCTGCGGCGTGCTGAAGAAGTGGCTGCCCGGCGTGACGGCGACGCCCTCGCGATGCGCCCGCTCAACGATCTTCGCTTCGTCCGACGCCCGCGCGCCGTTCACGCGAAGCCAGAGCGTGCACCCACCGACCGGCTCGGTCCACGCGACGCGGCCGGCCGGCATCCGCAGTTTCAGGCACTTGAGCAGCATCTGCATGCGGCGGCGGTAGACCGTGTGCAGCCGGCGAAGATACTTCTCGTAGTGGCCCGCTTCGCAGAAGCGATGCACGGCCGCCTGATCGAGCGTGCTGCCCGACAGGATCGAGCACCGGTTGAGCGCCACCAACCGTCGGATGCATTCGCGATCGGCGGCAATCCAGCCGACACGGAGGCCGGGGAAGATCACCTTCGAGAACGTGCCGACGTAGATCACGATGCCGTGCCGGTCCATCGACTTGATGGGAAGCACCGCCTTGCCGAAGTACTTCATCTCCTCCTCGAAACCGTCCTCGAGGATGGGCACGGCGTGCGCCTCGCAGAGCGACAGCAACCGCTCGCGGTGCGCCTGGCTCGTGGTGATGCCGGTTGGATTCTGGAAGTTCGGCATCGTGTAGAGCAGCGCCGGAGGTTCGCGGGAGAACGCTGCCTCGAGCGCCTGCAGATCGAGGCCGTCGGGAAGGAGCGGGATTTCGACGGCCCGCAGGTCCAGGACCTGCAGCAGCGGGAGGATGAGGGCGTAGGTCGGAACCTCGATCGCGATGCTGGCGCCCGGTCGCGCGACGAGCGTCAGCACGAGCTCGAGCGCCTGCTGCGCGCCGTGCGTGATGAGGATCTCGTCCGGAGAGACGGTGACGCCGTGCCCCCGCAGGCGGCGCGCCAACACCTCGCGCAGCGGCGCGTAGCCGGCTGGTTCGCCATAGTCGAGCAGGGACGCCCCGTGCTGCAGCAGCACGTGCCTGACCGCGCGGCGGAGATCGTCGACCGGACAGAGGCTGGTGTCGGCCGTGAGATTGGCGAAGTCGATACGGCCAGTGCCAGCGGCGGCGGGGCGTGGTGAGGCCGCCAGGCGCCGGCACGCGTCGCGCACGCCCGGCGCGCATGCCCGATCCCAGTCGACGAGGGGCGGGGCCGCCACCCTCGATCCCGACAAGGGCCGCGCGCGACCGCGAACCGTCGAATACGACCCCTGACGACTCTCGAGGTAGCCGAGCGCCCACAGTTCCTCGTAGGCTCGGCAGACCGTGGAGCGGTTCACACCGAGCGTGCCGGCCAGCGTCCGGCTGGGCGGCAGACGACTCCCGGCCACCAGCGTGCCGTCATCCACGAGCGTGACGACGCGGTTGGCAATCTGCTTCCAGACGGGGTCGTCCGCCTGGCGATCGACGGTCAGCAGCAGCGACATGGTGGCTCGGTCGAACGCCGCATTCGGCGGTCGTCCAATCCAGTCAACGATACGTTGTGGAATGGATGGCTGCAACAGCCAATTCGCGGCCGGCCTGGAACAGCCAATCATCACGCCCCCCGCTGCTCACGTTGCGGCGGATACGCTTGCACCAAAGGGTCGGCGTGCGATATATATTGTGACGATATATGTCCACATCACTCCTTTCGCGGGAACTGAAGCGTGGCAGCACCGAGATGCTCATCCTGGCGCTCGTCGAGGAACGCCCGCGCCACGGCTACGAGATCGCCCGGTTGATCGGCGAACGGTCGCAGGGCGACATCACCTACAACGTCGCCTCGCTGTACCCCACGCTCTACCGGCTCGAGGATCGCGGGCTCGTCGAGGGGCGCTGGGTGGAGAAAGCGGGCCAGCGGCGCCGCCGCTACTACCGGATCCTGCGGGCTGGCCGGAAGGTCCTCACGAGCCAGCGCGGCGTGTGGGAGAACTTCTTCGTCGCGCTGGACCGGGTGGCCAAGCTTCGTGAAGCATGAGGACAGGCGTCTCGTCCGTCCAGGAGGAGCGCAACGATGGACTGGAACTCACGAGTACGTGCGGCCTTCGGGTCGTCGGCGCCGTCCGACGACGTCGTCGAGGAACTGGCACAGCATGCCGCCGCGGCCTTCGAGGCGGCGCGGGCGGAGGGCCTTGACGCCGACACGGCGGCGCGCGGCGTCGAGAGCCAGATTGACGCCTGGGCCGGAGACGAACGCGTCCGCACGCGCCGGCCCCGTTCGGTCGCCGCCGTCGAGCCGCCGCCGGCATCCGCACCCTGGCTCGCGGGCGTTGGCCACGATGTGCGCTACGCCTGGCAACTCCTGCGGCGCCAGTGGGGCCACACGCTCGTCGTCGGCCTCACGGTGGCGCTCGGCGTCGGTGCGTCCACGGTGCTGTTCAGCGTGGCGTACGGCGTGCTCGTGAAACCCATCCCGTGGCGGGACGCCGGCCGGCTCGTTCGTGTCTACGAGACGCGCCAGGGCAGCGCGAAGCCGCCCACCTTCTTCACGAACGCGACATACCTGGCCTGGGCCGACCATCCGGCGACGATCGAGGGGATCGCCGCCTGGTCAACCGATCTCCTGACGCTGGTGGGTGCCGGGGAGCCGGAACGGATCCGCGTCGTGTCCGCGTCACCGGAGTTGTTCCCGCTGCTCGGTGCCACGCCGGCGCTCGGCCGCCTGTTCACGACGTCGGCCGACGGCGCGCTCGACGAGAAGCAGATCGTGCTCTCACATGGCTTGTGGCAGGCCCGCTTCAACGCGTCGCCGCAGGCGATCGGTCGCGTCGTGCGTCTGGACGGCGAGGACTATCACGTGGCGGCGGTGATGCCCGCCTCCTTCGCGTTCCCAGATCGCGAGATTCGGGCGTGGGTTCCGTTCCAGGTCCGGCCGGCCGTTGTCCCGGGCAAATCCGGCGGCGGGCTGTCGATGTTCAGCGCGCTGGCGAGGCTGCGCCCTGGCGCGACCGCCGCACAGGCCGCCGCTGAGGCGTCTGCGCGCGGCAACCACGCGCCGGATCCCGGCCTGGTGGTGATGGCGGTGTTTGGAAGTCGCGGCGCTGTCCAGGTCAGCGCCGTGCCGTTCCTCGAGTCGATGACGGGCGACGTCCGCCCGGCGCTCATCGTCTTTCTCGTCGCGGTCGGCCTGCTGCTCGTCACCGCGACGGCCAATGTCGCCAGCCTGCAACTGGCCCGCACGACGGCGCGCCGGCGGGAGATTGCGATTCGAAGCGCGCTCGGTGCCGGCACCGGACGACTGGCGCGGCAACTGCTCATCGAAAACGCGATCCTCGGGCAGGTTGGCGGGCTGGCTGGCCTGGTGCTGGCCGCGTGGCTCGTCCACATCCTCCCGTCGGTGCTCCCCCCCGACTTCCCAAGGCTGGCCGACATCGGAATCGACTGGCGCGTCGCCCTGGTCGCCGTCGCCCTTTCGCTCACGTCCAGTCTCGGCTTCGGTCTGGCTCCCGTGCTCCATGCGCGCCGTGTGGACCTCGCGGGCGCCCTGAGCGAGGACAGCCTCTCGGCGGTCGGCGCCGGCCACCGCACGACCACGGCTCGCGCCCGTCTGGCGATCATGGTCGGCCAGGTCGCCGTCGCCTGCGTGCTGCTCGTGGGCGCAGCGCTTCTGGTCCGCAGCATGGTCGCCCTGCTCGATGCCGACCGCGGGTACGATCCGACGAACGTGCTCACGGCGAGACTGTCGCTGCGCGACGGCGCCTACCCGGGCGAGCGTCGCGTCGAGGTGCTCGACCGCCTGGTGTCGCGACTGAGGGCCGTGCCGGGTGTGAAGGCGGCCGCCTACGCGTCGAACCTCCCGCTCGTCAGCGGCAACGTCCTTCTGGCGGCGTTCCCCGTGCCGGCGCGCAAGGGTGGCGGCATGGTGCCGGCGCACGCCACGGTTCGCCACGTCAGCCCGGGCTACTTCTCCGCACTCGGCCTGCGGGTGGTCGAGGGACGCGCGTTCATCGACGCCGACACGCACGATTCGAAGGAGGTCACCGTCGTGAATCGTGCATTCGCACGCCAGTACCTCGACACACCGGCAGTGGGCGTTCAACTGCCGGGGCAGAAGGCGCCGCGCGAGGTCATTGGCGTGATCGAGAACGCGCGCTTCGGCGCGGTATCCGACGTCGCCCAGCCGGAGGCCTACGACACCGTCCACCAGGTCAAGGGCGGCTTGCTCTTCGACACGCCGGCGATCGTCGTACGGACCGCCGGAGATCCCACCCGTCTCGTGCCGATCCTGCGGTCGTTCGTCCGCGAGCAGGACGCCACGCTCGCGCTCGACTCCGTCATGACGATGGAGGATCGGGTGTGGAACAGCCTGTCGAAGCCGCGGTTGTATGCGCTGCTGCTCGGCGTGTTCGCCGCTTTCGCGCTGACCATCGCGGCCGTCGGCCTGTTTGGCGTGCTGTCCTACGGCGTGTCGCTGCGTGCCCGCGAGATCGGCGTCCGGACCTCGCTCGGCGCCACGCCGTGGGTGATCGCGCGGCTCGTGGTCCGACAGGGGCTGGCCGTGACCGTCACTGGTGCGGTGATCGGCCTGGCGTTGTCGGCGGCGGGTGCCCGGTATCTGTCGAAGCTGCTCTACGGGGTGACGCCGTACGACGCGGCGACGTTCGTCCTGGCGCCGGTGCTGCTGACGATCGTCGCCCTCATCGCGTGCCTCGTGCCCGCCCGGCGCGCCGCCCGCGTGGATCCCGTGAAGGTGCTGCGGTAACGACGAGGGTCGATTATTCGATCGCCGCCTGGATGAAGCGCGTCAACTCCTGCTTGGCCTTCACGAGCGCCGAGTTCTTGAGATACATCATGTGCCCGCTCTCGAAGAAGGCGAACTGGAACCGCTGGTTCAGCGCGCCGCTCGGGTCGAGGTGCGAGATCGTGTAGCGCGCGCTGAAGTAGTCGGTGGCGCCGTCGAAGTAGCCTTCGAGGATCAGCACCTTGAGGAACGGGTTCTGCGTCATCGCCTTGCGCAGCAGCTCACCGACGCGCGTCTCCGGATCCTGGCGCCACGGCCTGACGTTGCCCCAGATGTAGTACTTGTCGTCGCTCTCCCACTTCAACTCGTCGCGGAAGTAAGTGTGCAGCGCCCCCGCGAACGGACCATCCCAGTTCCACATGGCCGGGTCGCCTTCCGGCGCCTCGCCAGACGCGTCCCGATCGACGCCGGTGTAGCGGCTGTCCAGGCGGCCCACGGTGAGGCCGCGGTCGCGCAGCAGCTCCTTCCAGAATCGCTGCCGCTCGATCCTGATGTTGCTGTGCAGGATGAACTCCGGCGAGAGGCCGGTCAGCCGCGCCAACTGCCTCGCGATCGGCGCCCGCTCCTCGGTCGTCAGCAGCCCGCCCTTGAAGAGCGCCACCTGGTACTCGTTCATGGCGAACCGCTCGGACTCCGCCAGCGCCTCGGCAAGCGGCCTGGCCTGCAGGTCCGCCGGGAGCTTCTTGTGATACCACGCCGTCGCCGTCATGTAGGGCAGGGCCGTCGCGTAGCCAAGATCCGCGCCCCGCTCGAACCCCAGGTTCGTCATCGACACCAGGATCACGCCGTTGAAGTACATCTGGTGCTGGCTCTGGAGGTAGCCCACCAGGCCGGACGCCCGCGTCGTGCCGTAGCTCTCGCCAATCAGGAACTTCGGGGACTTCCACCGGGACTGGCGCATCGTGAACACGCGGATGAAATCACCCATCGCCGCGATGTCGTCCGCCACGCCGTGGAACCTGTGCGGATCCTCGCCCGCCGCCATCCGGCTGTACCCGGTGCCGATCGGATCGATGTAGACGATGTCCGCGATGTCGAGGATCGACTGCTCGTTGTCGTTCAGCCGGGACGGCGGGCGGACCTGAAATCCGTCGTCGTCGTACACGACCCGCCGCGGGCCGGTGAACCCCATGTGCATCCAGACCGACGCCGTTCCGGGCCCGCCGTTGAACGAGTAGACGATCGGCCGCTTCGCGACGTCCGCGACGCCGTCCTTCGTGTAGTAGACATGGAAGAAGCTCGCCACGGGCCTCGACCGCTCGTCGCGCAGGACGAGCGTGCCCGCCGTGGCGGTGTAGGCCACGGGCTGGCCACCAATGCGTATCGTGTGGTGCGTGACGGAGGTGCGCTCCGCCAATTCCGGCACCGGCGCCTCATCACGCGGCGATCGTGCCGCG
The DNA here is from genome assembly GCA_036504215.1 of Vicinamibacterales bacterium. NCBI lineage: Bacteria > Pseudomonadati > Acidobacteriota > Vicinamibacteria > Vicinamibacterales > Vicinamibacterales bacterium. The sequence continues at coordinate 13,798 of DASXVO010000040.1, forward strand.
GCGGATGCCGCATTTGGCGCGGGGGCTGCCGGACCCTGCGCGCCGAGCGCGGCGGGCCGCTGCGGGGGCTGCGCGGACGAGGGCACGGCGATCGTCAGACACCAGACGACGGCGGACAGCAGGACTCCCGGAACGACGCGATGACCATGACGTACCACGACGCCTCCTTCATGACTGTTGGGGCCAGCCGGGCGATTATACGGCGAGCACGGACCCGCACCACATCCTTTGGGCTGCCGCGTGGCGACACCGTGTCACCGTCTTGCGGCGTCAGCCGGCGGAGGAGCAGCCACCGCGTGCGGCGACTCGAGTCCACCGTCCTTCGCGACGTACATCGTCTGCGAAGGAAAGGCGAGCGCCGTGCCGCTGGCGGCTATCACGTCCATCAGCCTGAGGAGCAGGTCCTCTTGCACGGCCAGGAACGTCTCGTACTCCGTCGTCATCACGTAGGCGAACGCCTCGACCTCGAAGCCGCTTGGCGCCAGGCGCAGCAGGCGTACGCGGGCGGTGGACTCCTCCACCTCCGCGTGCCGATCGAGCAGTTGGCGCATCCCGGCTACCACGAGCCGCAGTTGCGCGAGCGTCGTCTCGTAGCGCAGTGTGAAGGTCTGCTGGAAGAGCAGTTTGTCGCGCGCGGCGAAGTTCTCGAGGCTCATCGTCGCCAGGTCGGCGTTCGGAATGGAGATGATCGTCCGCGCGAGCGTGCGGATGCGCGTGGAGCGCAGACCGATGTCTTCGATCGTCCCCACCATCGTGCCGACACGGCAGAACTGGCCGATGCGGACCGGGCTGTCGCCAATCACCATCATGCCGCCGAAGAGGTTCTCGAGGGTCTTCTGCGATGCCAGGGCCACCGCGATGCCCCCGACGCCGAGGCCCGCCAGCACCGGCGTCATGTTGACGCCGACCAGCTTCAACAGCCCAAGCCCCCCGATGATGACAACTCCCACCTGCAGCAGCCGGCTGGCCAGCCTGAGCGGCGCGATCTTCTCGGTGGTGCCCTGGCGCTCGAGCGGCGCGATCCACCGCCCCATCAGATGCCCGACAATGCCCACGGCCAGCCACGTGAGCGCACCCGCGATGAGGAGCGCGCCGAAACGCTCGCCACCGTAGCGCTGTTGCAGTGTGAGCAGGTGCGGCGCCGCCGCACGGGCGATGATGCCGAACAGCAACCAGCGCCAGGGAGCGACCAGGGCGGGGTGGCGGGCACCAACGCCCCCGCCGAAGATCCGCGTCGCCGCCGGCTTCAACGCCCAGTTCCCGAGCCGCGCGAGCAGCGTGGCCATGATGAACGCCACGCCGCAAACGGCAACCACGAAGATCCACGACCACAGGCGATACCATCCGCCCTGTCCCTGGCGAAGCGAAGCCGGCAGGTATTCCTCGACGGCGGACGGCTTGTAGTCCTCCTGAAATCGGGGCACCGCGTGGAGCGTCTCGGGCGCGAACAGCCAGACCGGCGGCTCGTCCGCACGGCGAACCCGCACCAACAGCACGTTGAGTGTCCCGCTGTCGCCGTCGATCGTACCGATCAACTCGCGATCCTTGCCGAACCGTGAATCCCGTTCCCCTTCGGGGTTTCGGCTGATCCGGCCGAGGTCCACCGACAGGGCGCGATCGAGGAGGATCTTCAGCTCCTGCGCCAATTCCTCGGCCTGGTCCTCCGGGAGCTTCGTGTCGAGGTACTTTGCCGCCCGAGACAGGTCGCGCCTGCCCACGGCGTCGAGGAACCCCGTGACCGTCCCGGCGGGTGTCTGGCGTCCAAGCGGATCGGCGAACATCGTCGGCTGCGCGGCCGGTGCGGCTGCCTCGCTCCTGCCGCCAAGACTCGGTATGAGCCCTTGTGCGAGAACCGTGGTCGCGGCAGCGACCACGATGACGAGTGCGACCGGGAGTCGTGTTCGCGGCTTCACAGACTGCTCCTTGGAAGGGCGGGCCAGCGCGGAGACTCGTAGGGTACTACGTCCGGCAGGAGGCGTGGTACCATCGGACCAACGAAAGGACCAGAACCATGGCGCTGAAGTTCAGGGACATCCGGGATCTGTTCCAGGTGAGGCCGAACCGCCGGGTGCGTATCAGGGACTGCGCGACGCACTGGAAGGGCACTGGCGATTTGCGCGACCTGGCCAAGGACGACCTGAAGGCCGAGGCCCAGGCTTTCCTGTCGAAGAACCTCGAAGCGCTGGCCGACGCGCAGGAACGGCTCTATGCCACCGGCCGCCACTCGCTGCTGATCGTCCTGCAGGCGATGGACGCGGCCGGAAAGGACGGCATCATCAAGCACGTGATGTCGGGTGTGAACCCGCAAGGTTGCGAGGTCTTCAGCTTCAAGAGACCGTCCGACGAGGAACTGGCGCACAACTACCTGTGGCGCTACACCAAGGCGCTGCCGGAGCGCGGCCGCATCGGCATCTTTAACCGGTCGTATTACGAGGAGGTGCTCGTCGTCCGGGTGCACCAGGAGATCCTCGAGCGGCAGCGGCTGCCGCCCGGCAAGCGGAACGAGAAGTTCTGGCAGGCCCGCTACCAGGACATCAACAACCTCGAGGAACACCTGGCGCGGAACGGCACCGTGGTGCTGAAGTTCTTCCTCCACGTCTCCAAGGGCGAACAGAAGCGGCGGCTGCTCGACCGACTCGAGGATCCGAGCAAGCACTGGAAGTTCTCGGTCGCGGACCTGGCCGAACGCAAGTGTTGGAAGGACTATCAGCAGGCGTTCGAAGAGATGCTGAACCACACCAGCACGAAGCACGCGCCGTGGTGGGTGATCCCGGCCGACAACAAGTGGCTGGCGCGGGTGCTCGTCGCGTCGATCACGACGAGGACGATCGAGGAACTCGACCTGCAGATGCCCGAGATGAGCGAACAGCAGAAGCGCGCGCTCATGCAGGCCAAGCGTCAGTTGTTGGCGGAGTAGGGGCGGGTCTGAGACCCGCCTCGCGGGTCAGCTTTCCAGGGGACGCCGCCGGTTCCTGCCGTGGACGGCTTGGGCAATCGCCAGAACCCACGGGATGACGGGATGAGCCGGATCGTAGGTGCGGCGAACCTGATGAATCTGGCGGAACACCTGGTCGACCTGGGTGTCGAGCGGGATACCGGACTCCGGGAGGCTGGCCAGGTACCGTCGAACGTCGGGAGCGAGGATCGCGTACAGCCGCAAGAACGCGTTCCTATCGCCGGACTGGTACCCCTCCATGTCGTGGCTCAGCGTGTTGAGAGCGGCCTCGGTGGGCAGGCTGGTGTACGCCCCGAGACCGACCATCGACCGAAACCCGAATCGGAGGTGTTCGACCAGAGTCATGACGCGCCCCTCGCTTTCGCGTGATCTCACCGATCACAGCATACGGAGGGGCGAGAAGAACGTCCTTACCGCGCGGCTCGATCTTTCCTCGGCAATTGATCGGTTCGTCAATCACTCCGGGAGTGATCTACCGCCCGCTTTCCTTCCGGGCCTGCAGAAGCGCGGGAATTCCCGCATCCGCGTCTTCCAGAAAGATGAAGAACTGGTCGTAGGCCTGGCGGCTGCCGGCCGCGTCGCCGGCCTTGGCGCGGGCGCGGGCCAGCTGCAACCAGGCCATCGGGTAGATGACCTGGCTTGGTACGATCCCGCGGTGCGAGGTGAGGCGCTCGAACTCGCGAACGGCCTCCGCTGGACGGCCGGCGCCCAGGAGAATCAGGCCTCGCACGTAGGGCGGAAGGCCACGGAACTGCGGGGCGAGGTCGTAGGGCCGGAGCGGCGCCATGAGTTCCAGGGCATCGTCGGTCCGGCCCTGTTGGTGGGCGATGAGCGCGCGAGCGATCGGCCTCGAGTCGGGATCGACGCCGGCCTCGAGGTCCGGAAGCGCCTGGTACTCGCGGACGAGTCGTTCTGCGGCGTCTGTCTGCCCGGCCAGGCCCAGGGCGACCGCGGACCCAATCAGCGCGTGGCCGCTGCGGTTCGATTGAAGGATCGACGAGGTGATCGCGACGACTTCGGTCGTCCACCCGAGAAGTGCGCGACCGCGGGCTTCCTCGAAGGCAAGGGCGGCGGCGAGCGCCCGGTCGCCCCGGTCGCTGGCGCGCGTGCCACACTGGCGCCATAGGCGCGTCGAGGTTTCCACCTTCCCGCCGAACATCGCCATCCCACCCTGGTGACGCAGGAACGCCGATTCGGCAGCCGGTGTCGCGGCGGCCCATTCGAGCTGTCGCCTGAGCCCGTCGATGTCGCCCTGCACGAAGGCGATGTCCGACAGCACCAGGCGGGTCTGCACGTTCTCGCGTTGACGGGCAATCAACTGCTCGCCGGTCTGCTTTGCCTCGTCGAAGCGGTTGAGTCGCAGGAGAACCTCGGCCACCGTCGCGGTGGCCAGTGCATTGTCGGGATCCAGTCGGAGCGCTTCCCGCCCCTCGGCCAGTGCCTGGTCGAAGCGGCCAAGCTGCCCGTACAGGGACGCCAGTCCGACGCGCGGAACGGGACTGCGCGGAAACGCGTCGCGGGCCGCTTCGAGCGGACCAGTTGCCCTGATGGGGTCGCGGGCCACCCAGTGGTAGTAGTCCGCCGTGATGTAGAGGCGCTCGACGGCACTCGCTCGGTCCCGCAGCGAGTAGGCTTTCTGCAGGGCATCGAGCGCCTCACCGTAACGCCAGAGCGCGAGGAGCTGGGAGCCGAGCTTGACGTAGGCCAGCGCGAAGGTCGGGTCGAGTTCGACGGCGCGTTGATAGAGCCGAACCGCCTCCTCGTCCTGACCGCGCCCCTGCGCGCGCTCGGCGAGCGACAGTTCGTTCAGGGCTTCGATGGACGAGGTCGTCGCCTGCACGATGGGCACGTCGTTGCGCCGAATCGAGGCGACCGACTCGCCGAGGTGCCGGCGGATGCCGGAGACCGCCTGGCCGAGGCCGGCCACGACCGCCTCCTTCCCGTCCACCTCGAGTTGCTGCCGCGCCAGGACGTCCCCGGAGCGACAATTCAGGCCCTCGACGCCAATCAGATAGTGACGGCCGAGCGGCGTCAACGACACCACGAGCACCGCCTTGGCGCCGACGCGTTGACAGGCCTCCATGGCTATCGCACGGGTGATGGTGGCGTCCGGCGCCTGATTCATGAACCGCAGTTCGTCACGAATCCGCTGCTCGGAGACGACTCGCAGGTAGGGAGACTGCTCCAGTTGAACGGCCAGCGCCAGGCGCAACGCCTCGTCGAAGACCCGATCCCCCGTACCGTTCTCGACCGCGAGAACGACGGTGTCTTGTTCGCCAAGCGTGGTTCGCCAGGCGTACCACCAAACGGCGGTGGCCAGCGCCGCGACGAGAACGAGGGCAGCGCCAATCCATCCAAACCGTTGTCGTCGGACGAGTGCGGAGGCCCGCGACCGCTTCCCACCGACGAGTGGCACGGGCGTCCCGCCGGTCACAGGTGGCCCGCCGCCCGGTAGCGGTGGCGTCCCGCCCGCGAGCGGAGGTTCGGCGTTCGGTGGCGGGGGCGTCCCGCCCGCGAGGGGTGGCTCGCCGTTCGGTGGCATTGGCCACTCGTCCGCCATCGGCACGAACCGCACCGGCGCGATCAACCGGTACCCCCGCTTCGGAATCGTCTCGATGACCCGCGAGTCTTGCGGGGCATCGCCGAACACCTGGCGGAGTTCGGCCACACATCGCGTCAGCCCCGACTCCGCAATGAACTGCCCGGGCCAGACGGTCTCGAGGATCTCGTCCTTGCTGACCGTCTGCCCGGCACGTGACGCCAGGCAGACGAGCAGGTCGATCAACTGCGGACGCAGCCGCGTGACCGCGTCACCAACGCTCACACGCCCAAGGCTCGGCTGTACAAGCCAGTCCCCGATTGTGAAGTCATCGGCCGTTGGTGGCCGTTTGGCTGGCCGGTCGGTCAGAGTGGCCTCCACCGCGAACGAAACGACGTTCTACCCTCGTGCCTATCGCGCCGGCTGATCGGGAAACCGCGCCCGAAGCCACACCAGCACTTCGGCGGATGCCGTCACCCGGCTGCTCCACCCCGGCGTCATGAACAGGTTCTCGTAGCGCACGGTCACGAACCTCTCCATCGACTCTGTCGCCCGGTAGAGATACAGGGGGTAGTTGTACACGGGGGGCAGTTGCACGGTCTCTGCTCTCGGCACGGTCGCGAGGATTGCCCCGGCGAGCGCCACCTGGTGCAGGTACACCTCGGTGCTCAGATCGCGACGGCAGATCTCCTTCACCGTCGGGTCGATCGCCAATTGCTGGAAGCTCTCGAGCCAGCGTCGGAACACCTTCCGCTCGGGCCTGACGACGACGAGGCCGGCGCTGAAGTACGCGCGGATCTTCTCGGCGTCGAACGACGTGACCACCGGAAACACGGCTCGCTCCGAGATCCCGAGCCTCTTGTAGACGACGCTCCACAACTTGTCGGGAGGTTGCCCGTACGGCGAGCCAATCAACACCTGGTGCACCGGCACGTAGCCGACGCTCACCTCACGCGCCAGGATGCAGTCGGCCGGTTCCTTCAGAACGATCGTGTCCGGATCCATCCGGATCAGCAGGTCGCACGCCGAGTCGAGATCGATCTCGGCCTGCGCTGCGGCGAACACCTTGCCGGCGTACGGGAGCGACGAACCCTCGCTCCGAACGCGGACCTGCCGCAACTCCACCTCGTTCACCTCGAAGCGGTGCAGGAGCACGGGGTCGGGAGCCCGCAATTCAGTCGGCACGTAGACGCGGATGCGGGCCGAGCGCCACCTGCCGCCGAACGTCCGAACGCTCTCGGCCAGGGCGAGGGCCGCGCGGCGTTCGGAATCGTTCTTGGCAAACGTCACGAACACCACGCGCGACGGATCGATTGCGGCACCAACAACGGTGGGAATCGCAGTGCGGGAACCGGCGGCCGCCAGACTGGCGGCCAGCACGACACAGACCAGGACAACAGACGAAATGCGCACAGACGTCGCCTTCATACCACAGTAGTCTACGAGGCGCCTACGCCCCTCGTCCTTCGGTAGATCCGCAGTTTACGCTACGAAAAGCCTCTGGACCACGGATCTACACGAACTTACACGGAGATCGACGACGACGACGACGCGGAGGCACCGAGGCTCCAGCTCTCCCGCCCTTTGCGATCGGTTCGCGACCGCGGCAGGGACCCGTCCTACTGCTTCGAACCCGCGTCCAGTGTCCCCGCCACCCAGTCGAGGTTGACCCGGGCGACGCGGTAGTCGCGCTGAGCGCGGGCCAGATTGTAACGCGCGTTGGTCAGGTTCAACTCGGCGTCCTGGACCTCGAGCCGCGTCTTGACGCCCAATTCGAAGCCTTTCTCCGCCAGGAACAGCAACTTCTCCGCCTGCGTGACAGTACTGCCCATCGCGGTCACGATCTCGGACGCCTCGCGCACGGCGTCGAGCGCGGTGACCGTTTCGAGCGTCATCGAGTCCTTGAGCTTGAGTTCGTCGAAACTCAGTCTGACGAGGTCGCTTTGTGCCTGCGCGACGCGGCCCTTGGTCCTCCACCCGTCGAAGATCGGCACGGTGGCGAACACACCGGCGTTCCACGTGGTGCCCGACGAGGAGACAGACGGCAGGCCCAGACGCTTCTTGCCCCAGCCGGCTGCAGCGTCGATCCGCGGCTTGTTGCCCGCTTTCGCGATGGTGACGAGTTCCCCGTAGATTCCGCGCTGGCTGTCGATCACTCCCAGTTCCGGCCGGTTGGCCAGGGCGGACTTCAGGACCTCACCGTACGACGGCGCGGGTTGCAGAGCCGTGTCGAGCGTGCCCGTGGCATCCACCTCGGTTGTCGTCTCCGCCAGCAGGAACCCCAGCCGGCGCCGCGCCACGCGAATCAGGTTCTGCGCCCGAATGACGCCGGGTTTCGCGTTCTCGACGGCAACCTGCGCCGCGAGCACATCGTAGTCGGTGGCGGTTCCAACGGTCTGACGCCTGGTCGTCTCTTCCAGGTGACGTGTCCGCTGTGCCAGGTCCTGCTCGGCGATCGTCGCGAGTTCGCGCGCCGCGAGCACGTCCCAGAAGGCCGTGGTCACGTCCTTCACCACCGCCTGGCGGAACAGCCGCAGTTGATGGTCGGCGTACTGGAAGCCCAGCTTGGCGGCCCGGATCGCCGCACCCACCTGCCCCCACGTGAACAGCACCTGGGTGACCTTGAAGTCGGCGACGGCGATGTCCTGCCGTCCGCCGAAGATTTCGGTGAGGTCGGTCGTGGAGCCCGAGCTGCCGCCGGTCGGTCCCCCGCCCATCGAGAACCCCTTGAAGAGGTCGGCCTGGCTGTTGTCGAAGTTCCTGATGAAGCTCGCGGCGAACGTGCCCTGCGGCAGCGCGCTCGCACGCTCCTCCATGTACTTCCCCTGGACCCACTTCTGATACTCGATAGCCTTCTGGATGTCGCGGTTCTGGGCGGCCGCGATTGCCAGCGCCTGTTCGAGCGTGAGCACCTTCGTTCCCGTCATGCCGGAGACCGCCCTGGCCTGGACCTGGGCGGCGATCGACGCCTTCGCGGGGGATTCCTGCGCCGCGACCGGCGTGGCATCGGCCGACACCAGCAGCGCGAGAATCACGGCCGTCGCGACCGCGACCTTCTGGTGCTTCCGCAGGTGCCTCCCGAACCACTCCGCGATGTCATCGAGGATCGTGTAGACGACCGGGACCACGATGAGCGTCAGCAGCGTCGAGGTGATCAGCCCGCCGACGACGGCCCGGGCCATCGGCGCGCGGAACTCCGCGCCTTCACCCATGGCGAAGAACAACGGCAGCATGCCGAAGATCATCGCCGAGGTCGTCATCATGATCGGCCGGAGTCTCGTGCGACCCGCGGTGATGAGCGCGGTTCGACGATCCATCCCGCGCGACCGCAGCACCTTGGTGTAGTCCACCAGCAGGATGGCGTTCTTCGTGACGAGGCCCATGAGCATGATCAAGCCGATGAGCGACATGATGTTGATCGTGTCGCCGGTGATCAGCAGCGTGCCCGCCATGCCCACGATCGACAGTGGCAGCGACAGCATGATGGCGAGCGGATCGACGAACGACTCGAACTGTGCCGCCAGGATCAGGTAGACGAAGATCACGGCGAGCAGCAGCGCTTCGGCCATGTAGCCGAACGACTCGATCATCATCTCCGTGTCGCCGCCCTGGACCAGCGTGTAGCCGGGCGCCATGTTGAGCGTCTCGCCGGCCTTGATGGCCAGGTTGCCCGCGGTTCCGAGGGGCAGGCGGTCGAGGTTCGCGTCGACGGTCACCTGCCGCATGAGGTCGCGCCGGTTGATCTCGGCCGGCGACACGGTGCGGCTGAAAGTCACCAGATCGGCCAGCGGCACGAGCGCCGTGCCCTGCGCTCCGGGCACGGTCACCTTCAGATCGTTGATCTGGTTGACGTCGGCGCGCAGCGACTGCGGCAACCGGACGCGCACGTTGACCGCCTCTCCTTCCTCGTCTTCGTACGTCGAAACCGCCTGCCCGCCAACCAGCAGCGCAACCGTGTTGGCCACGGCCCCGCTCCCCAGCCCCGATGCGGCCGCGCGCTGGCGGTTCACCACGAGACGATACTCCGGCAGGTCCTGTTCCATCGTCGCCTCGATGTCCACGATTCCCGGGATCTTGTACATCTCCTGCTTGAGCTGCGCCGCGTACTTCTTGAGCGTGGCGATGTCGTCGCCCCGGACGGCGACGGCAAGGGGCTTCTGGAACGACGACGGATCCTCCAGGAAGTTGAGCACCACGCCGGGGATCTTCTCCAGCCGCACCCGCGCGTCGTGCATGAACACTTTCAGCGTCCGATCCCGCTCATTCTTCGGCACCAGCTTGACGAACACCATCGCGTCGCGCACGGTGTCGGCGTCGCCCGCACCGATCGACGCGTAGGTGTACTGCACTTCCTTGAACTCGGAGAGTCCCTTGAGCACGGCCTCGAGCCGGCCGCGCGTCTCGTCGATGGACGACCCGGGGGCGCTCTTGAACTTCACCGCGAACTCACCCTGGTCCATCGGCGTCATGAACTCCGTCTGGAGGATGGCGAACACGCCCAGGCCCGCGACAAACGTCGCCAGCGCCATCGCCACGACGGTCTTGCGGTGGTCGAGCGCCCACCCGATGACCCCTTTGTACCGTTCCGCCATCCGTTCGAACCAGTTGTTGAACCCGTCGAGCAGCCGCTGCAGCCAGTTGCGGTGCCCCGCCCGTTCGATGTCCGGATCGTGCCATCGTGACGACAGCATCGGGTCCAGCGTGAACGACACGAACAGCGAGACGAGCACCGCGAAGGCCACCGTCAGGCCGAACTGGTAGAAGAACCGGCCCATGATGCCCTTCATGAACGCCACGGGCAGGAACACCGCGATGATCGACATCGAGGTGGACAGTACGGCGAGGCCGATCTCGGCCGTGCCCTCGCGGGCGGCCTCGAAGTGATCCTGTCCCCGCTCCAGGTGCCGGACGATGTTCTCCCGGACGACGATCGCATCGTCGATCAGGAGCCCGATGGCGAGCGACAGGGCCATCAGCGTCAGCGTGTTGATCGTCATGTTGAGGAAGTACATGACGATGAACGACGAGATGACCGAAATCGGGAGGGTGAGTCCGGTGATGACCGTCGAGCGCCAGGAATTGAGGAAGAAGAAGACGATGACGATCGTGAGGAAGCCACCCAGTACCAGGGTGTTGTAGACGTCGGAGACCGACTCGCGGATGAATGAGGACGTGTCCCGTACGATCGTGATCTCCGTGCCCGGAGGCATCTCCTTCTGCAGCGTGTCCACCGCGGCACGGACCGCATCCACGACCGTGACGGTGTTCGCCTTGGTCTGCTTCGTGATGTCGATCGCAACCGCCGGCTTGCCGCTGATGAGCGCGAGCGACCGCTGCTCCTCGACGCCGTCATCGATGGTGGCGATGTCACCGAGCGTAATCGGCTGACCCGCGCGGCGGGCGATGACCATCTCGCGGTACTGCGCCGCGTCGCGTGGCTTCCCGCTGATACGGAGCGGGATCTCGGTGACGCCCTGCGTCAAGCGGCCGAGCGGCGTGTTGACGTTCTCGGACGCGAGGCCTCCCACCACTTCGTCCACGCCCATCCCGAGCGCCGCGAGCCGGGCGGGATCGAGGTTGACGCCGATCTCGCGTTTCGACGAACCGATCAGCTTGGCCTTGGCGACGCCAGGGATGCTCTCGAGGCGCCGCTTGATCCGCCGGTCGGCCAGCGTCGAGAGTTCGCGCGGCGCCAAGGTCTTGGACCGGACGGCGAGCGAGATGATCGGCATCGCGTTGAAGTCGAACTTCTGGATGACGGGCTCCTTCATCCCGTCGGGCAGCTCACGCCGCACGCCGTTGATCTTCGCCCGCGCTTCCTGCGAGACGTCGTTGACCTTGACCTCGAGGTTGAACTCGACGATGACGGACGAGAGCCCTTCGCGCGAGATCGAGTCGACGTGCTTGACCCCCGCGATCGGGTTCACCGCCTCCTCGATCTTCTTGCTCACCTCGCGCTCGACCGTTTCGGGCGAGGCGCCGGGGTATTCCGTGATGATCGACAGCACGGGAATCTCGACGTCCGGCATCATGTCGATGGGCAGCCGCCGGACCGAGAAGATCCCGAGCGTCACCAGCGTGAGGATCATCACGGTGGCGACGACCGGTCGTTTGATCGACAGGTTGGAGAGGAACATGACCTAGACCCCCTCGCCCTTGACCACCGCCACGCGATCGCCGGGCTTCAACGAGAATCCGCCGCGGGTGACGACCTGCTCACCCGACTGCAGCCCGGACACGATTTCGACGAACGGGCCACTGGTCATCCCGAGTTTCACCGCCCGCTTGTCCGCCTGGTCGCCGCGAACGACGAAGAGTTCGGCGGCCTGCTGCTCGACGTTCCAGTTCACGAGGGCCTCGCGCGGAACCTGGAGCACACCCGCACGGTTGCCGACGACGATGTGGCCCTTGACGAAGGCGCCGCCCTTCAGCGATCCGTCGCTGTTGGTCACTTCGGCGATCACCTTGGCCGAGCGCGTCGCTTCGTCGATCGCCGGGTTGATGAACATCACCCTGCCGGTGAAGGTCCGTCCGGGCAGCGAGTCGGTCGCGAACTCGAGCGGCTGTCCGACCTTCACCATCGCGAGCCGCGAGGAGGGCACGGACACGGTGAGGTCGAGCACGCGATTGTCGACGATGCGGAACATCGGACTGTTTCCACCCATGTTCTCGACGCGGTCGCCGACGCTCACGCCGCGCAGCGCCACCACGCCGTTCATCGGTGCCGCGAGGAGGGACTTGGCCAGACGCGTCTGGGCGGTGCGCACCTGCGCCCGTGCGGCCGACACACCGGCTTCGGCGGCTTCGACGGCCGACTTCGCCTCGTCGAAACTCTGCGGCGTGATGAGGCCGTACTGCTTGAGCTGCTGGGCCCGGTCGAACTCGCGACGGGCGCGCGCCTCGGCCACTCTGGCCTGCCCCTCCTGGGCCTTCAGCGCCTCGATGCCGGCTTCGGTTTCGGTCGTGTCGAGCCGGGCGAGCTTGTCGCCTTTCTTCACGGGAACCCACTCGGTGACGTAGACGGCGGTGACGATCCCAGTGACCTCCGACTTGACGTCGGCGGCGAACTTCGGTGCCAGTGTCCCGACGACCTCCACATCGTCGCGCAGGTCCGCCGGCGCGGCGGTGGCCACGGTCACGGCGACGGGCGGCCGGCCAGTCTGGAGTTGCGGCTGCGGTTGGCCGCCTGCCTTGGAACACGAAGCTCCCGCGACGACCGTCGCGCCGAGCAAGAGCAAATGAATAGTGCGAGTCTTCCGTGTCATCACCGTTCTCCTTGTTCCCGTCGCTCTACCAAGAGACCGTCACAGACGATATCGAGCACGCGGTGCAGGCGGCTTCCGTCGAGGGGTGGAAACTCCGGGTGCATCTGGTGGGCCGCGCACGCCCCGACGATTCCCATCAAGGCGAGGGCCGCATCGGCAGGATCGACGGAGCGGACCTCCCCGGCGCGCAGTCCGTCCTCGTAGATCCGGCATAGCGCGTCGAGCAGACCGCGGTCGAACACCGAGAAGTTGAAGTTGGGCACCCCTTCGGCCGGCCCGTGGAACAAGGAGTGCGCCACGCGAACGACCGGAATGTGCTCCACGAAGAGCGCGTTCAGTTCGTCGTAGAGCCCGGTCAATCGGTCGCGAGTCGTTCCCTGGCGCGCGGTCGCCCGCTCCATCGCCGCCATGAATTCGCGCGCTGCGTCTTCGAGGATCGCGGTGATCAGCCCTTCCTTGTTCCCGAAGTGGTAGTACAAGGCGGGTTTCGTCACATTTGCGAGCTCGACAATTTCGCGAACGGATGCCGCGGCGTAGCCCTTGCGGTCGAACACGCGGACGGCTGCCCGTAGAAGCCGGGTTCTGGTGTGTTCGTCCTGTTCAGAGGGTGCCACGACTGAAATGTCCGGCTGGCGTTCTTCTGGATCTGGTGTATTCATCGCTCTTGCATTGGACGTAGCTACCGGTAGGTAAGTTCCAAAACGGCTGACAATCAATGGTCGGGGGTCGAAGGCAGGCAGCAGACCGCTGGCGGATTGAGTCGTGCGCTTGTGTTCACTACCCGGGCAATGTAATACCGACCGGTAGGTAGCTTACCATAACCGGCCACGGACCCGGGAAGCCCATTGGGAACCTGGGGCCAGTTGACGGTTGTCTCACAGTCCAGACACGCGCAGCCGGCGCCGGATTCGCCCGTGCCAGAACCACATGACTGCCGCCGTCGCCCACCAGGCGATCCCGATGACCGGCGCATCCCGGACCAGCAGGAATGTGAGCGTCGTTCCGTGGACCACGAAGGCGAACGGCAGCACCGTGAAGATCATCGCCACGACCAGCGTCGCGGTCCGGTTCTTGAGCACCTGCCGTGTGTCCTCGAGCGCCTCCTTCTCCGCAGAAGGCGTTGCCGTGGCTGGCAGGCCCAGGCTTGCGCCACGTGCTGCTTCCACGTCCCGCGCCAGTGCCGGATCGGTCTTCAGGTACTCTTCGACCAGTGCCTGAGTATCCGTGCTCGCTTCGCCAGCCAGGTAGATGGTCAGCAGGTAGGCCTTCACCGTTCCCAGGTCCACGCGCGAGCGGGCGTGCCACAGGCGGATGAACGTCTCCGAAACGACGTCGTCCGCCAGTGCCCGGTCGCCCGAGAGGAACAGGACGAACCGGTGCACCTCATGGGCGTGTGCCTTGTAGAGTTCAGAGAAGTCGATCACATCCAACTGCTCCGCGGGGCCGTCATCCGTTCCTGCTCACTTCAATGGACGGAGACGCCCGGGAATTGTTACATGTGCCGACTCGCGGTGGGCGACGCCGAATCACGATGGCCGGAGGCGGAACACGCGCGGCACCGGCGGAATGTGCGGCAGTGGCTAGAGTCCGATCAGAATCGCAGCGCCTGCGATAATCCGATAGATCGCGAACGGCACGAACCCGCGCCGGCGGACGTAGGACATCAGCCATGCGACCGAGGCGTAGGCGACGACGAACGATACGGCCATCCCGATGGCGAGCACGATCCACCCGTGAGCGTCGATCTGGCCGACGCCGATCGGATTCTCCCCCTTCCCCATCACCGATTTCAGCAGGTCGTACCCGGTCGCCGCCACCATCGTTGGGATCGACACGAAGAAGGAGAATTCCAGCGCCGCCGCGCGCGACATCCCGACCAGTTGTCCGCCGGCAATGGTCGACATCGAGCGGGACGTGCCGGGAAACACGGCCGAGAGGATCTGGCAGGCTCCCACCCACACGGCCTGCCAGAGTGACATGTCTTCGAGCCTCCAGGTCTTGACGCGGCTTTCGCTCGCTGGCCCCGCCGTCTCCGCGGACGCGTTGAGCGCATCGACGACCCACATCACCACGCCGCCGGCGACGAGGGACCATCCCATGATCCACAGGCTCTCGAGGTGCTTCCCGATGATCCTGGTCAGCAGAAATGCCGGCACCGCCGTCACGACGAAGGCCACCGCGGCAAGGCTCAGTGGGTGCGTCAGCACCGTGCGGTCACCACGGTCCCCCCGCGGAAAGGTCGAGAGGAACGTCGCGATCCGCGCGCGGAAGTAGATCGGCAGGCACAGGATGGCGCCCAACTGGATGACGATCGTGTACATCTTCCAGTAGCCGTCGGCCAGGTTGACGTGCAGGAGCGCCTCGGACACCCGGAGATGCGCCGTGGAGCTGATTGGCAGGAACTCGGTGATCCCCTCGATGATTCCCAGCAGCAGCGACAACAGGTAGTCGTTCACTCGTCCCCCCGAAATGCTGAGTGGTGCCCGTCAGGCACGATACTGCATTCGGGGCTGGCGCGTCGAGTGAGCCTCGCCGCGTCGCTCCAGTCGCCCTTCGCAGGCGTGCGGCGACGACGGGTCACGGCCTCTTCGTTGACGCTGGGGCGATCGAAGACGCATGATCCGCTCCGTCTGCCAGCAAGGTCCGCAGAGAGAGTGAACCGGCCGCAGGAATGAGCCTGGCGTTCTGCGGACGGTCGACGACGAACGCGGTCTCTCGCCACGGCCAGCGGAACACTGAGGACTGACAACATGCGAACTGCCATCCGTGCCTGCGTCGTCGCCGCCGTCGTGTTCGTGGCTGCCGCCTCGGCCGGCGCCGCCGTGCCGCCCGACACGATGACCTTCACGGTGTCGGTGCCTGACATAGCCGCGCACCAGTTCCACGTCGTCGTGCGGTGCGATGGCCTGACGGGCGAGACCGCCGAGTTCCGAATGCCCGTGTGGACGCCGGGCTACTACGGGCTGTTCGACTTCGCGGGAAACGTCCGCAACTTCGCGGCTGCGGACGGAGATGGCAAGCCGCTGACATGGGAGAAGACCGGGCCGAACGCATGGACCGTGAGGAAGGGCCGGGCCTCGTCGCTGGAGCTTCGGTACGACGTCCTCGCCACGCGCCCGTTTGTCGCGAATGCCTACGTGGACGAGACCCGCGGCTACATCCTGCCGGGAGCAGTCTTCGTGTACGTGCCCGGACGGCTTCGACGGCCGGTGACGGTGAAGATCGAACTGCCGGCGGCGTGGAACGCCGTCGCGACCGGCCTCGACCGTGCATCGTCCGACGGCGCGCGCACGTTCGCGGCTCCGGACTTCGACGTGTTGTACGACAGCCCGATCCTGATGGGGAACCTCGAATCGCTGCCGCCATTCGAGATCCGCGGCGTGAGGCACGAGTTCGTCGGCTACAGGCTGGGTGACTTCGATCGCCAGGCATTCGTCGCCGACCTGAAGGCCGTGGTCGAGGCTGGCATCGATATCATCGGCGACATCCCTTACACGCACTATACGTTCATGGGCATCGGCCCGGGGCGGGGAGGCATCGAGCATCTCAACTCGGCGGCCGTCTCCTTCGCCGGACAACCGAGTGGCGACAGGGCCGCACGGATCCGAGAACTGTCGTTCCTCGCGCACGAGTACTTCCACCACTTCAACGTCAAGCGGATCCGCCCGATCGCGCTCGGGCCGTTCGACTACGACCGCGCGAACGTGACCGACATGCTGTGGGTCAGCGAGGGCTTCACGGTGTACTACGAGTACCTCATGCTCGCGCGCAGCGGCCGGATGACGCTCGACGAACTACTCGAGGTGTTGCGCAAGAACATCACAGCCTACGAGGACAATCCGGGCCGGCTGTTCCAGTCGGCAACCCAGTCCAGCCACGACACCTGGAGCCAGGGTCCGTTCGGGCGGAAAGAGGGGCGCGTGCGGAAGACGATCTCCTACTACGAGAAGGGACCGATCCTCGGCATGCTCCTCGACTTCCGGATTCGGCACGAAACGCAGAACCGGTCTTCACTCGACACGGTCATGCGCGAACTCTACCGGACGTACTACAAGGAGCTCGGGCGGGGCTGGACCGACGGGGAGTTCCGCGAGACGTGCGAACGCATCGCGGGCATCACGCTCGACGAGAACTTCGCGTACGCGTCCACGACTCGGGAGATCGACTACGCGAAGTACCTGGCGTATGCCGGGCTCGAACTGGAGCAGGACACCGAGAGACCGGCAGCCTACGCCGGCGCGATTGTGGAAGACCGGGATGGTCGGCTCGTCGCGGCCGCGGTCGAACCGCATTCGCCTGCTGCGGCAGGCGGGTTCAGGGCCGAGGACATCGTCGTGGTGATCGACGGGGCCGCTGTCACTGCCGACGGCTTCGACGCCGCAGTCGCCGCCAGGAAGCCTGGCGACCTGATGAAGGCGACCGTCGAGCGCCGCGGCGAACGCTTCGATCTGACGGTCACGCTGGGCCACCAGATCGACAGGAGCTTCAAGATGAAGCCGATGGCGAAACCGGCCCCGCTCCAGGCGGCGATCCTGGCGAGTTGGACCGCATCCCAAGCCACCGCAGGAACGACACGGTAGTTACCGACGCCGGTCATCGAGCAATGGACCTGCACTGCGCCGGACGGTGTGGCGCTCGTCTACTCGGCGGCCGGCGGCCAGGAATGGCTGTAATGCGCGACAATTCGCGTCTGTGGGCTGTCATCAATAGGATATAGACTGTCTATGTCATGGCTCTGCATTCTTCCCGACCAGACGCCCGCACCGACCTCCTGCACGGCACCCTCGACATGCTGATCCTCCACACCCTGCAGTGGGGACCGCAGCACGGCTACGCAATAGGACAGACGATCCGCGCGCAGTCGTCCGACGTCTTGCAGGTCGAGGCCGGCTCCCTCTATCCCGCCCTGCAGCGGCTCGCCAAGAAAGAATGGGTGGTCTCGAAATGGGGCCAGACCGAGGCCAACCAGCGCGCCAGGTTCTATCGACTCACGCCCGAAGGCAGGAAGCAGCTCCTCCGCGAGGAATCGCGGTGGACGGAACTCGTGGACGCGATCAGCCGCGTGATGAGGCCGGCGAAGGCGTCGGCGACCGAGGAATGAGGCCTGTCGATCCTGTCCTGCCATGAAGTCGACGTTCGAAGGCGCACCGTCCGGCACGGGCGCCGTCTACGCGTGGGTCGGCAACGACAAGGTCGGCGAGGGCCGCCAGACGATTCTCGAAAGCAAGCCCGGCGAGCTGGTGCGAATCAAGCTCGAATTCGTCAAGCCGTTCGCATCGGTCGCCGATACCGAGTTTGCGTTCTCGGGTGCCGGCAACGGCACCACGGTCATATGGATCATGAAAGGGGAGAATGATTTCCTGTCGAAGGGGTTCTGCCTTTTCATAGGGAGGATGGACAAGATGATCGGCCCCGACTTCGAGAAGGGCCTGGCGCAGCTGAAGGCGCGGGCAGAATCTGCGGTGCGGAAGTAGCAGGGCGGGTCGGCCACGGCGCTCCTGTTGCCGGGGCCTGGGCCGCCGCATCTTCCTCCGGCTTGGTTGCAGTGGCGGCAGGTGTGCAATCATAGGCCGCCATGCCGACCGAGACTCGTCTGCCATTCCGGGTCCCACCCTACGACCAGCGGTCGCTTGCTGCGGCCGCGCTGTGCGGCGCGTCGCTGTTCTTCGACACGACGGGATGGCTGATGGCCATCCTCGGGATCGTCCTTCTCCGCCGTGCGGTCTTCCCGGCGAGATTCAAATGGATGCTGGCGGTGATCGCGCTGGCGCCGAAGATCCTGTTCCTCGGCGTGACGTCGACGAGCGCGCCGCCGGGCCTGTCGTTCACGATCGAGCCAACGACGCTGGCAACCTCGTCATCTCTCTGGACGTGGAGCGTTCTCCTGGCCGGGTTCGGTGTGTTCCTGGTGTTCCCGTCGCGACCCGCGCCGCCAGCGCCGGGTGCGCCCCCGCCGACCGAGACGCGACAGCCCTTCCCTCTGAAGTTGCTGGGCCTGGCGGCGCTGGCCGCGGCAGCAGCCCTGCTGCTCGGGCTGGCCGACGGGTTTCACCGCATCGACGACGCGGGAGATGGCCGATGGGCGCTCCGCCACGCCGCCCGCGGGACGATGGCGACGTTCACGCGCGCTGAGGTGGCGTCGGTCGAGGCGACCGAGAATCGTCCGTCGCGAGGGGCGTCGAGTTACTCCGTGCGTGTCGGGCTGAGCGATGGACGGACCTTCTCGGTTACCACGAAGGCGGTGTCGGCGCTCCGGGAACTGCGGGAATTCGCCACGACGGCCGACCTCAGGCCGGGTACCGTGCGCATCGTCCGGCGCCGCGACGGCACCTGGACGAACGGTGCGCCGGGATTCACGCTGAAGGACTACGTCGGTAGCTACGAGCACTCGGACACGAACACGGGCGAGCGCACGACTATCGAGTTCTGGAGAGAGGGCGATCGTCTCGCGGGCAAGGAGAGCGTCGCCAACGGGGTGAACCGGTTCGTCCGGACGCTGCGCAACATCAGGGCCAGCGACACCGGCGAACTGACATTCGATCCGACGACCCGCGCCGAAATCGGCAAGCCGTCAGCCTCGACGACGTCGTTTTCGTGGAGTTGGTCGCCGACGGGCGAGAGCGGGCGGCTGACGAAAGACGGGCTCGAGGTGGGCGCGAAGAAATTCACCCGCCGATGAGTGTGGCGCGGCGGGCCGCGCGTTTGCTTCCCACGTTGGCGCGGTCTGGCCGCACCCCACCGTACGAGTGAGCTATCCTCTGCTTGGACCGCTTCCTGGAGGGTCAATGCGTGCATTCGGCCTCGTTGGCTTGATCATCGCCCTCGGCGTCGGGTTCTACCTCTACAACCGGTCCGCGAGCACCGGGCCCGGCGGGACGGCGCCGCAGGCGCGAATCGACGCCACCGCGATCCGACAGCGGCTGTTGACGATCGGACAAGCGGAGCGACAATACCTCGCGACGCACGGCAGTTACGCGACGCTTGAACAGCTCAGCCAGGACGAGCTCCTGCCGGGCGGCGCCGAGCAGCGCGGCTACACCTTCACCGCGGTCGCGACCGGCAACGAGCACTTCACGATCACCGCGACGCCAACCGACGCGAACAAGACCGGCTGGCCGACGCTCGAAATCACCGAGCGGATGGAGGTCATCGAGCGGTAGGAAGTCGTGCCGACGCTGGGCGTGCGTACCCAGCCGACGGCAGAACCTGCGGGCCCCTTCAACAACCCACGGGATCTGGTTTCGCGGGCGCCGTCCGCGTGGAACTGGAGCCGCTCGCCGTGGCCTGGCGTCGCCTGCGGTACGTGGTGAGGAAGGCGAGTCGTCTCACCACTGCAGCGACAGCAGTTCGCCGGGTATACTCTGCGGAGACCAGGGACATCGGCGGCTACAGGTCCGTCCGGACGAAGAGGAGGCCCGTCATGAAGCACACTGGAAAGATCGGGTTCAGGATCTTCACCGACCTGCCCCGCCACGAGGCGGCGCTCGTCGATCGGTTCAAGGGCCTCGCGTCGCCGAACCTGGCGGACGCGATGGGCCGCTTCCACTTCATGGATCCAGGCATCGTGATGCGTACCGCCCTCCCGCTGTGCGGAACCGCGGTGACCGTCATGGCGCGGCCTGCCGACAACCTCATGGTCCACAAGGCGATGGAGATCGCGGTCCCCGGCGACGTCCTCGTCGTGAACACGAGCGGCAACACCACGAGCGCGGTGTTCGGAGAGTTGATGGGAAACTCGGCCGTTGCCGCGCGCCTGGGTGGGCTCGTGGTGGACGGCGCCATCCGCGACGTCTCGGGGCTGGCTGCGCTGGGATTCCCGGCATTCAGCCGGACCGTGTCGGCCGGCGGCTGCGACAAGGACGGCCCGGGCGAGATCAACGTGCCGGTCGCCTGCGGCAACACGGTCGTCATGCCCGGCGACATCATCGTCGGCGACCAGGACGGTGTCGTCGTCGTTCCGTTCGCCGAAGCCGAGGCCGTCCTGAAACTGGTCCACGCGCTCATGGATCGGGAGGTCAAGCGCGTGGCAGAGATCCACGCGGGCACCATCTTCAAGGGAGAGATCAACGACACGCTCGAGGCGAAGGGCGTGCTCGGATGACGACGCTGCTGATGACGCCTGGCCCGACGCGCGTGCCGGACCGCGTGCTCGGGGCCGGCGCCACGCCGATGCTCCACCATCGGAGCGACGAATTCTCCGGGCTGCTGGTCTCGACGCTCGACCGGCTGCGGCCGCTGTTCGGGGCCGCGGGTGACGTGCTTCCCGTCCACGCGACGGGACGCGGTGCGCTCGAGGCTTCGGTCACGAACCTCTTCTCGCCGGGCGACGAAGTCGTCGCGTGCTGCAACGGGCGATTCGGCGAGATGTGGGCCGAGATCGCTGCGCGGTTCGGCCTCGTCGTTCACCGCGCGTGCACCGATTGGAACCGCTCGGTCGACCCGCGTGAAGTCGAAGCCACGCTCGACGCGCATCCCGCGGCGCGCGCCGTCATGCTGCCGCACAGTGACACGTCCACTGGCGTATTGAACGATGTGGCTGGCGTGGCGGCGACCGCCCGGCGGTCCGGTGCGCTCGTCATGGTGGATGCGGTCAGTTCGCTTGGAGGCGTGCCGTTCCGCTTCGACGACTGGGGCATCGACGTGGCCGTGACCGCGTCGCAGAAGTGCCTGATGTCCAGCCCGGGCCTGTCGTTCGTTGCGTTGAGTCATCGGGCCTGGGAGGCGCAGGCCGCGGCCCGCCTGCCGCATTCGTATTTCGACTTCCCCGCCATCAGGAAGGCGCTGGCCCGGGCGCGTCCGGAAACACCCGGGACCACGCCCGTTCACATCGTCGCGCAGGTCCACGAAGCGCTCACCTGCATCGAGGAGGAAGGCGCAGCGAATGTCTACGCCCGCCATCAGCAGATGGCGCTGATGACCCGCAAGGCCGTCTCGGCCCTTGGGTTGTCTCTCCAGTGTCCGGCGCTCGAGCAACTCTCTCCCACGTTGACGGCGATTCGCGCCCCGGAGCACGTTGGGCCGGCGGTCATTCGCGATCACATGAAGGCGCGGGGCATCCTCGTGGCACGGGCACTCGGACGCTTCGAGCCCACGTGCTTCCGCATCGGCCACATGGGTGACATCCGCCCGGCCGACGTCCAACGCACCCTCGATGCGCTCGCGGAGATCGTCGGCTCCGGGGCGAGGTAGCCGCCCATGCCGGGCAAGACCATCAGCGAGAAGATCCTCTCGAGGGCGTCGGGGAAGGACGCGCGTGCCGGCGAGTTGGTGATCTGCAGGGTCGATTACGCGATGGGCACTGACGGCTCGGTGCCGATGGCCATCGACTACTTCGAGCAGATGGGCGGCCAACGCGTGTTCGACGCTGCCCGGATCGTCTTCGTGATGGACCACTACGCGCCGCGCCCGGGATCGCCGGCGTTCGATCTGCAGGCCCGCATGAGGGCGTTCGCGGCGACGCACGGAATTCCGGTGCACGATGCGGGCGAGGGCGTGTGCCACCAGTTGATGGTCGAGACGGGGCGGACACGGCCAGGGCGGCTGCTGGTCGGTGCCGACAGTCACTCCGTCACGGGAGGCGCGCTCAACGCCTTTGCCACGGGCATCGGTTCGTCCGACCTGGCCGCGACCATGATTTGCGGCCGCATCTGGCTGAAGGTGCCGGAGACCATCAGGGTCGTCCTGACCGGTGAGGCGCGTCCCGGCGTCTTCCCGAAAGACATGGCGCTGGCGCTCGCCGGCGTGCTCGGCGCCGACGGTGCCGCGTACCAGGCCCTCGAATTCGACGGACCTGGGTCGACGGCCCTCGACGTGGAGGACCGTCTCGTCCTCAGCAACATGAGTGTCGAGATGGGAGCCAAGGCAGGCGTCTTCCGCGCTGATCGGAAGACCGTCGAGTACCTCGCGCACGCCGACGAGCGCCGCGCAGACGGCACCCCTTCGATGCCTGTATCTGCGCACGACGATCCGGTGGAGTCCGACCCCGACGCGGTGTTCAGTCGCCAGGTCACCCTCGACCTGGCGCAACTGACGCCGCGCGTCGCCCTTCCGCACGCTGTTGATCACGTCGCCAGCCTGGAAGCTGCGGCCGGCACACCCATCCAGATGGTGTTCATCGGCACGTGCACGGGCGGGCGGGCGAGGGACATCCACCAGGCGCTTGCCGTTCTCCGTGCTGCCGAACGGCGACGGGCAGCGCCCGAACGGTCCCCGCTCGCGCCCGGGGTTCTGCTCGTGATCACCCCTGCGTCCAGGAAAGTCGAGGCCGAACTCCGCCTCGACGGCAGCCTGGACGCCCTGGCCGCCATGGGCGCGACCATCACGCCGCCCGGCTGCGGACCGTGCTGCGGCACCGCCGGCCCCATCCCGGGAGACGGCGTCAACGTGATCTCCACGGCGAACAGGAACTTCAAGGCCAGGATGGGCACCGCTACCGCGTCGATCTACCTCGCGTCGCCGGCCTCGTGCGCTGCGGCCGCCGTCACCGGCTGCATCAGCGATCCTGGCGACATCGCGAAGGAGGTGCGATGAGGATCGAACTCGACGGCCGGGCGCGGTTGCTCGGCGACGATGTCAATACCGACTACATCATCGCCTCGAGCCGGAAGAAGGAGACGCTCGACCCGCACGCCTTGAAGCGGTACATGTTCGAGTCGATCGATCCTGCCTTTGCGGCGACGGTGCGGCCCGGCGACCTGTTGGTGGCCGGCAGGAACTTCGGGTGTGGATCGGCCATGGAGGTGGCGGTGACCGTGTTGCTCGCCGCCGGCATCCGTGCCGTGCTGGCGCGCAGCTTCGCGCGGACGTACTATCGCAACGCCATCAACAACGGGCTGACTCCGATCGAGTGCGACACGGGCGCGATCCGTGAGGGCGCTCGCGTCCACGCGGTGCTCGACGATGCGGGCGTGCGGGTGTTGGGCGAAGCGGGACGGCGAGAGATCGCAGGGCGCCCGCTGCCCTCCATCGTCCTCGACATCCTCCGGGAAGGCGGCCTCGTTCCGTATTTCCGGCTGCATCACGATTTCGGCCCCCGGGATTGACCGCGCCTCAATGAAGCAGCACACAAAAATCCTCATCGGGTTGCTGGCCGGGGCCGTTGTCGGCGTCATCTCGCGCGCGCCCGGTGCCGGATGGCTCGCCCAGGGCCTGATCGCCATCGAGCCGATTGGCACCGTGTTCGTGAACCTCATCCTGATGGTGGTCGTGCCGCTCGTGGTCGGCAGCCTCTTCGTCGCGATTGCGTCGCTCGGCGACGGGCACAAGCTGGCGAACCTCGGCGGCCGCACGCTGGCGTTCTTCCTGGTCACGACGATGACCGGGGCCGTGATCGGGCTGTCGATCGCGCTGATCGTCCGGCCGGGTGCAGGTCTCGACCCGGCGATTCGCGACGCGCTCGCGGCCCAGTTCGAAGGGAACGCCAGCAGGGCGGCGGCGGCGGCCAGTGCCGCGCCCGGCATCGTCCAGCTCCTGCTGTCGATGATCCCGCAGAACCCGTTCGGCGCCGCGGCGCGCATGGAACTGCTGCCGCTCGTCGTGTGCACCGTGATCTTCGGCGCGGCGGCGAGCCAGGTGGCCGAAGAGCGCCGCCAGGTCATCGTCCGGTTCTTCCAGGGCCTGAACGACATCTGCATGGTCATCATCGCCTGGGTCATGAAGCTGGCGCCCTGCGCGGTCTTCGCCCTGATCGGTGCGACCGTCGCGCGGTTCGGCACCGATTTGCTCGGCCACCTGGTCGTGTATTGCCTGACGGTCCTGGCCGGCCTGTCGCTCCACGTCGTCGTGCTGTCGCTCGCCGTCAGGTGGCTTGCGCGCATGAACGTCCTCGACTTCTACCGAGGGATTGCGAAGGCGCAACTGGTCGCCTTCTCGACCTCCTCGTCGAGCGCGACGCTTCCGGTCAGCATCGAAGTCGCGACGGAGAACCTGCGGGTGCCGGCCGAGGTTGCGGGCTTCGTGCTGCCGCTCGGCACCACGTTGAACCTGAACGGCGCGGCGGTCTACAAGGGAGTGACCGCCGTGTTCATTGCACACGTCTACGGCCTGACGCTGGGCCCCGCCGGTTACCTGACCATCATCGTGTCGGCCACGTTGGCGGCCGTCACCGGGGTGGGCGTACCAGGCAGCTCGCTGGTCACCACGCTCATCGTGCTGAACGCCATTGGCCTCGGCTCCCACGCGGTGTCCGGCATCGCGCTGGTGCTCGGCGTCGATCGGCTGCTGGACATGTTCCGCTCGACCGTCAACGTCACCAGCAGCCTGACGTGCGCCGCGTACGTGGCGCGGTACCAGCGGTCGTAATCCCGACGATTCGCCTCTCGCGCCTGGCTCCGAGCACCCGGCCTTCTCGTGGCGCCGGAGAGCGCTTGTCAGCGAGGCGCGAGCCCGAGCATACTTGCGCGAAGAGGTGTGCATGTCAGCGGCATCACTCCGGCGCAAGATCTGGTCAAGCCTGCTCCTCGCCCCCGCGGCCGTCGCGATCCTCCACACGGCCCGTGCGCAGGAGTCGATGAACGCGCCCGACGTCAAGGCGAGCTACACCAAGCAAGAGACGATGATCCCGATGCGAGACGGGACAAAGCTCTTCACGATCATCTACGCGCCGCGCGACACCTCCCAGCGCTATCCCTTCATGCTCACGCGCACCGCCTACAGCATCGCGCCGTACGGGCCGGACAACTATCGCAACGTGGTCGGCCCGAGCGACCTGTTCACGCGCGAGGGCTACATCTTCGTCTACCAGGATGCGCGCGGCCGGTTCAAGTCCGAAGGAACGTTCATCCACCACCTGCCCTTCGATCGCTCGGGGACGCCGAACGAGAGCACCGACACCTACGACACGATCGAGTGGCTGCTGAAGAACGTGCCGAACAACAACGGGCGCGCCGGCCAGTGGGGCATCTCGTGGGACGGGTGGGAGACGTCGATGGGGATGATCGACGCCCACCCGGCGCTCAAGGCCTCCTCGCCGCAGGCGCCGCCCCAGGACCAGTTCCTGGGCGACGACTACCATTCGGGCGGGGCGTACCAGCTCATGTACGGCTTTGCCTGGATGTCGTCGAATGCGCGCGCCCGCACGGCGCCCACCGAGCAGCGCACGGCGCGCTTCGACTACGGCACGCCGGATGGCTACCGCTTCTTCTTGAACATGGGTGCCGCGGCCGACGCGACCAGGTATTTCGGCGACACGGTGCCGACCTGGAACGACCACATGACGCACGGGACGTACGACGGCTACTGGAAGGCCCGCAACGTTCCCAAGGATCTCGGCAACGTCCGCCACCCGGTCCTGATCGTCGCGGGCTGGTTCGACGCCGAAGACTTCTACGGCCCCTTTCGGATGTACCGTGCGCTGAAGCAGAACAACCCCGATCGCACGACGCTCGTCGTGGGTCCCTGGGCGCATGGCGGGTGGGCCCACGGCGACGGCGACCGGCTCGGTGCGATCCCGTTCGGGTCGAGGACGAGCCAATACTACCGGGCGGAGGTGGAGTTGCCGTTCTTCAACTTCTACCTGAAGGACAAGGGGCGCATCGATCTTCCGCGCGCGCTCGCATTCGAGACGGGCCGCAACGCGTGGCGGCGGTCCGACACGTGGCCGCCCGCGGAGACCTCCGAGAAGCGGCTCTACTTGCAGGCTGGCGGCCGCCTTGCCCTCGAGCCGCCCGCCGCCAGCGAGACCACCGCATTCGACTCGTACTCGAGCGACCCCGCAAAGCCGGTCCCTTACACCGCCGAGCTGCGCACCACCGAGGGCCAGACCTTCACCGTCGAGGACCAGCGGTTCGCGTGGAGCCGTCCCGACGTCCTGTCGTACGAATCCGAGCCGCTGGTTGAGGACCTGACGGTGGCCGGACCAATCACCGCCACGCTCTACGTGTCGACAACCGGTACTGATTCGGACTGGGTGGTGAAGCTCGTCGACGTCTACCCGGACAATGCGCCCGATCCGCAGCCCAACCCGGCGAATGTGCGGATGGGCGGCTACCAGATGCTGCTGGCTGGCGACCTGCTGCGCTGCAAGTTCAGGGAGAGCCTGTCTGAACCCAAGCCGATGGTGCCCGGTGAGGTCACCCGGATCGAGGTCGGCCTCGGCGACCGGTGCCACACCTTCTTGAAGGGCCACCGCGTCCTGGTGCAGATTCAGAGTTCGTGGTTCCCGATGTTCGATCGCAACCCACAGAGTTTCGTCGACATCTACCACGCGAAGCCCTCCGACTACCGGACGGCGACCCAGCGCGTGTATCGCTCGGCAACGCGACCGTCGCACGTGGTACTGACCGTCACGCATGCCGCGCTCAGGTGAGGAAGTTACGAAGGCGGCGAGCGCTGACATCTCGCAAGTGAAGCCTGGCGAAGAGCCGAGCCGGTCGTCGCTGGAGCGACCGCTATAATGGTGACAGGACCATGAAGGACCTCGTCTTGCTGACCCGCCACGGCTGCCGCAAGACGGCTGCGATGCTCACGAACCTCGACGCCGCGCTCGAGGCGCAGGGCTGGCCGCCTGGATGTCAGCGCCTCGACATCGGCACGCTACCGGCCAGTGACCCGCGAACGGGCTATCCGACGCCGACGCTGCTCTACCAGGGCAACGACGTGTTCGGGATGCCGGTTCCACAGCCGCCATTCGACGTGCCCAGTTGACGTCTCTACCCGGGCGGAGTTCCGTCCTCAGCCGAGATCACGAAGCAACTGATCCACGCGACGAACGTCGGAGATGTGTGAAGCCTGCCCGCCGGATCGCAATGAAGACACTCCTCTCCTGGAGCAGCGGCAAGGACAGCGCCTGGGCACTGCACGTACTCAGGGGCGGTGCCGACGTCGAGGTCGTGGGCCTGTTGACGACGATCAACGCCGTCGCCGGTCGAGTGGCCATGCACGCGGTGCGCGAGGAGTTGCTCGATCAGCAGGCGGCCGCGCTCGGCCTTCCCGTGGTGAAGCTTCGGATCCCGAGTCCGTGCTCGAATGATCGGTACGACGCAGTCATGGCCGCCGCGATGGAGCGAGCACGGGCGGACGGCATCGAGGCGATCGCGTTCGGCGACCTGTTCCTCGAAGACGTGAGGCGCTACCGCGAGCAAAGACTGGAACCGACCGGTGTCACGGCGGTCTTCCCCTTGTGGGGACGGCCCACGGCCGCAGTGGCGCGGGAGATGGTCGAGGCGGGTATGAGGGCCGTCATCACCTGCGTCGATCCGCGGCAGCTCGATCCGGGTTTTGCGGGAAGGACCTTCGACGCGGCGTTCCTCTCGGGCCTGCCCGCCACTGTCGACCCGTGCGGGGAGAACGGCGAGTTCCACACCTTTGCCTTCGCCGGACCCATGTTCTCGTCGCCGCTGCCAGTGGAACCGGGGATCATCGTCGAGCGCGACGGCTTCGTCTTCGCCGATCTGCAGCTCGCGACGTCCCCGCCCGATCCCATGCCTCCCTGGATTCCGCTCGACGTGCGCGATTGACTCGATCGTCTCTTCAGACACCACATTGCCGCCTGCCGGCGGGGCGCCAGGGGACCTCCCTCCTCCGCGTGTCGCTGGCGTTGACTTCGAGGAACCCGTCCACTACGATCCGGCCATCGACGAGCCTTGGCACCTCGCCCCGCCCCTTCCAGGTGCTCGCTCGTGGAGAGTCGGCAACGGAAGGGCATGGCGTCTGCCCACCCCCTGGGCTGCTCGAGGGCCGCGGCCCGGGCGGCTGCACTCTCGGATCCAGATCGATGATCCAGAAGAAGGTCTGCCTGATCGGGGCGTTCGCCGTCGGCAAGACGTCGCTCGTGGCGCGCTACGTCCGAAGTGTGTTCTCCGACAAGTACCTGACAACGGTCGGCGTGAAGATCGAGCGGAAATCTGTTTCAGTCGCCGACCTCGAGGTCAGGTTGATTCTCTGGGACCTCCACGGCGAGGACGAATTCCAGAAGGTCCGCACGTCCTACATGCGCGGTTCCTCCGGCATCATCCTCGTCGCGGACGGCACGCGGCGCGAGACCCTCGACAAGGCGATCCTGCTTCACGGGGAGGTGAGAGCCGCGGTGGGCGAGGTCCCGTGCGTACTCGCCCTCAACAAGTGCGACCTCGTCCATGAGTGGGAACTCGACGAGGCCGCCGCTGCCAGGGTTCAGGCCCAAGGCTGGACCGTCGTCAACACGAGCGCGAAGACGGGCACCGGCGTTGAGGAGATGTTCGCGGTCATGGTTCGCAGGATGCTAGGGGCATGATTGAGCTGCCTCGTCCCGTCATCGACTACCTCGTCGATGCTGTCGCTCTCGATCGCTCGCCGGCGTACCTCGAGGTGTCGCGGGAGGGCACGCTGGTCGATTGGGGCGGTGCCGTCGACACGTACGGCCTCCGGCATCTCGTGCGGGGCGCGCGGGTCGAGGAGCAGGTCGTCTCCCTCGAGGGGCTGCTGCCGGCCGACGACGACGGCACCTGCCTGCCCTGCGTCGCGCTCGACTCCAGCTCACCTGCGGACATCTGCGTCTTTCGCCGAGACGGGCGCGACTGGGTCGTCCTCCTGGATGCATCCCCATTCGAGGTTCGGAGTCGGATCCCACAACAAGTCGCCAACGAGTTGACGCTCGACGCCCCGGTCACCGGTGGCGCCGCCAGCGGCGCGTCGCTGTTGAGTTCGCTGTTCGGGGCGCTGGATCTCGTCGTGCTCGAGCGTCAAGACGACGGGGCCTTCACGCTCGTGAGCGGCGTCACCTCGTGGTGGCTCGCGCTGTTTCCCGAGGCCCGGCCCGGGGCCACGGGTCTCAGGCCGCAGGAGTTGCTCCACTTCCTGGCGAATTTCCTCGTCGATGCCGACGCGTTCTGGCGCCTGCGCGTGGAGGGTGCGCCGCTCAGGTCCGGGCCATGGCAGGAAACGTCGACCCTGTCCGAGACCGACTGGCTCGAGGCGACCGCGCTGTCGTTGCAGGGGAAGTCGCTGTTGATCCTCGCGGGGCCGCTCGCGATTCCCGCCGACAGGCAGACGTTCCTGCAGTCTGGCCGGATGAAAAGCCTCGAAGTCGCTGCGCACCTTCGCACCGAGGCGGGGCTTCAGCTCGTGAAGAAGGGACTGGAGGCCGACGCGCTCCGGCGCACGGCCGATCTGGCCGAAGCAAATCGCAGGCTCGAGCGCGAACTCGCGGAGCGCCGGGCGACGGAGGCACGGGTCCGGATGCTCGCGCACAGCCTCGAGAGCATCGCCGAGATGGTCTCCGTGACCGACTCCGAGGATCGGTTCACGTTCGTGAACAAGTCGTTCCTCGACTGCTATGGCTACACGGAAGACGAGGTGATCGGGCAGCACGTCAGTGTCGTCTGGTCGAGCAAGAATCCGCCGGCGTTGACGCAGGAGATTCTGCGGGAGACCAGGAGAGGAGGCTGGAGCGGTGAGCTGGACAACACCAGGAAGGACCGCTCCGAGTTCCCGATCTATCTCAGTACGTCGCAGGTGAAGGACGACTCCGGTCAGGTGTCCGGCCTCGTTGGTGTCTGTCGGGATATCACCGAGCAGCGGCAAACCCAGGAGGCGATGCGGCAGGTCGAGGATCAGTTCCGCCAGGCCCAGAAGATGGAGGCCGTCGGCCGGCTCGCCGGCGGAGTGGCGCACGACTTCAACAACCTGCTCACCGTCATGAACGGCTACACCGAAATCGCCTTGGCCAGCATGAGCCCGTCCGATCCGGTCGCCGCCGACATCCTGCAGGTGAAGCGCGCCGGCGAACGAGCCGCTGCTCTGACCGGGCAGCTCCTGACGTTCAGCCGCAAGCAGATCATCGCGCCGAGAACCATCGACCTCAACGACGTCACCGCGAGCACCGCCACGCTGCTGCAACGCGTGCTCGGAGAGGACGTGCACCTGAGAATCGAACTCAACGCAGCCCCGGCGCTGATTCGCGCAGACCGTGCACAGACCGAACAGATCATCATGAACCTGGCCGTCAACGCCAGGGATGCGATGCCTCACGGAGGCGTCCTGACCGTCGAGGTGTCGAGCGTCGAGTTCGAGGCGGGAGTCCCCAATCGCTTCGACGTTCAGCCAGGGAAGTACGCGACGCTCGGCGTCGCCGATACTGGAACCGGGATGGCCGAGGAAACGCGGTCTCGGGTCTTCGAGCCGTTCTTCACGACCAAGAGCGAGGGCCTCGGAACAGGCCTCGGTCTCTCCATGGTCTACGGGATCGTCAGGCAGAGCGGCGGTGGCATCGTGGTCGACAGCAGTCCCGGGCAGGGGTCTCGATTCACCGTCTGCCTTCCCTGGAGCGTCGACGATCGGCCGGTCGTCGACGCCACCCCCGTCGCGGGAATGGAGTCTCGCCGGCACGAGGTCGTGCTGCTCGTCGAGGACGAAGACGCGGTCCGCAATCTCGTGCGGACACTGCTCGAGGCCGACGGACACGTGGTCCTCGAGGCGCGAAGTGGCGAGGACGCGATCAAGTTGTCGCGGAAGCACTCCGGCCCCATCCACCTGCTCCTCACCGATACCGTGATGCCCGGGATGAACGGCTGCGACCTGGCCGGGCGTCTGGCTCCGCGGCGGCCCGAGATGAAGGTCCTGTACATGTCTGGGTATCCCGACGACGTCATGCTGCGCTACCAGGTACAGGACCGTGGCGCGGCATTCCTGCAGAAGCCGTTCGAGCGCCATGTTCTCGCGCGAAAGGTGCGCGAGGTACTCGACGCGACCTGAGGTTGCGCGGCACCACTTCGTGTGCGGATGAGAAGGCTAAGGACTCTGACCACAATTAGTGTTTCATCTGCGGTTCATCTGTGATCTAATGACCGCATGCGACGCGACCTCGATGTCGAAGCGGCCATCGTGGCCAAGTACGTCGTGTTGGAGCCGGTGCTCGATGAACGCGCACGGCGGCTGTGGGCGGCCGCCGAATCGCGCGCGATTGGATTCGGCGGCGATGCCTTGGTGGCGGCCGCGACCGGGATGGCGCGACAGACCATCCGCCGAGGTCGTGAGGAACTGGCGGCAGGTCCCGTCGCGACCGGACGGATTCGGCGGCCTGGCGCGGGGCGTCCGATCCTGGAAGCGAAGCAACCGGGCTTGGCGGCCGCGCTGGAGCGCTTGGTCGAGCCGGTGACTCGGGGCGATCCGACCTCGCCGTTGCGGTGGACCTGTAAGAGCCGCGGCAACCTGACGGACGCC
The DNA here is from genome assembly GCA_036504215.1 of Vicinamibacterales bacterium. Lineage (NCBI taxonomy): Bacteria > Pseudomonadati > Acidobacteriota > Vicinamibacteria > Vicinamibacterales > Vicinamibacterales bacterium. The sequence continues at coordinate 45,695 of DASXVO010000040.1, forward strand.
CTGGTGAAGCAGGGCTGGGCCGTCAGTTCGACGACGGTGGGCCGCCTGCTGCACGCCTTGGGCTATCGCCTCCAGTCCGTGCGCAAGAGTCGGGAGGGCACGGTGCACCCGGATCGGAATGCGCAGTTCGACTGGATCAACGGGATCGCCGCCGCGTTCTTGGAGCGCGGGCAACCTGTCATTTCCGTGGACACCAAGAAGAAGGAACTGGTCGGGGACTTCAAGAACGCTGGCCGGGAATGGCAGCCGTCGGGGACGCCGGAGGCGGCGCTCGTGCATGACTTCCCCACGGACGCCGTCGGCAAGGCGATTCCCTACGGCGTGTATGACATGGCTCGCAACGAGGCGTGGGTCAGCGTGGGCCGCGACCATGACACGCCCGCCTTCGCGGTGGCCTCGATCCGCCAGTGGTGGAAGATGATGGGTCGCCGCGCCTACCCGACGGCCGAGGCCCTCTTCATCACCGCCGACGCCGGCGGAAGCAACGGCTACCGTGCTCGGGCGTGGAAGACGGAACTGCAGACCCTGGCCGATGCGCTGCGCCTCTGCATCCACGTGTCGCACTTTCCACCGGGGACGAGCAAGTGGAACAAGATCGAGCACCGGCTCTTCTGCCACATCACGCAGAACTGGCGCGGCAAGCCCCTTCGCACCTTCGAGACCGTCGTCGAACTGATTGGCCACACGCGTACCGCCGCCGGTCTCCGCGTCAAAGCCCGGTTGGACACGGCGACGTATGCGACCGGGCGTGTCGTGACACGAGCGGAGATGAACGAACTGGCGTTGCACCCCTATGACTTTCACGGGGAGTGGAACTACGAACTGCGACCCCGGCGAAGTTGATTAGATTATTTCGATCAAACGCCTAAGTTACAGATTCTACAGCCCACTAAAGGGTTCGCCGGCACAACCGCGCGGCTACTCTGGGGGATGAGGCGCCCGACTAGGCAGCAACTGCGTAGCAACCCCAAGACCGCGTGAATTGAGCCACCAGTGTCTCCGCCGACGGTCGACGCCGCGGCACTAGCTGAGTCGTGAGCGAAAGAATCCGCCGCGGTCGCGGGCGGTGGGCGTCGGTTTCGCCGGCCAGTCGGTGGATGTTCGTCAGTCGCGAGAGTGGCGACCGAGCCTAGCTGTGTCCGCGCAGTGGAACGCCAGCGTCAAACCGTGGCATTCTTGCGCTGTGGCCGAGCTTCGTGGCGTCTGCGCGTACTGTGGCATGGAGAACAGCATCACGCGCGACCACATTCCCCCGAAAGTGCTGCTGGCGGAGCCCTTTCCCCCAAACCTGCTTACTGTACCGGCGTGCTTGGACTGCAACCGTGGGTTTCAGCGGGATGACGACTACACGCGGATCGTTCTGGCGCTCGACCTCAGGGCGCAGACCAACCGGAGCGCGGCAGAGAAGCTGCCTGCGATCTTCCGGTCCCTCACACGGCCAGAGGCCATGAGATTCACGGATTCGCTCCGATCCAGCGTCAGTCCGAGCTCGGTGGTCGATGCGAACGGACGCCCGCTCGGGTCCGTGTTCAAGCCCGATGTCTCGCGAATAGAGGCGACAGGGAAACACATCGCTCGGGGTCTGCACTTCTCATTCTGCGGGCAGGCGCTGCCTCTCGATTACCGACTATACGTCCACTCGAAGCCAGGCTACGACTCGTTCGACTTCTTCGTCCCGCACTTCGAGCGCTTCTACGCGAAGTGCTCTGCACACCGCGAGGGGCGGGTGGGTGACGTCTTCAGCTACGTGGCAGCGTCGGCAGGCGACGCCTATGCTTGGCTTCTGCTGCTGTACGAGTACTTCTGGTGGGCTGTCATCGCGGTCCCGCCCACTTTCGGACTTTCGCAATCGGGCTAGTTCAGAGACCGTCCATGTACGAATTGCATAGTCTCGGCTGGAGCAACTTCCAGAAACTCTGCCTGACGATTGTCAGAGAGATCCTGGGCCAGACTGTTGAGTCGTTCCTCGACTCCAACGATGGTGGTCGCGACGGTGCCTTCGCAGGTAACTGGAAGGCGACCGGGAACGAGGCGCTCAGCGGGCGTTTCGTCATTCAATGCAAGTTCACAGCGAGGTCTAACCGTGCCCTTCGGCTCGCCGACCTGAAGGACGAGGTCGCCAAGGTCGGACGCCTAGTCGCGCAAGGAGTATGCGACGTATACGTGGTACTGACCAACGCCGGCGTGTCCGGCAAACGCGCTGCTCAGGTTGAGGACCTTCTGCGGAAGACCGGCGTCCAACAGGTCCTGGTCCTTGGCCTCGACTGGATTTGCGGCCAAATCCGGCAGAACAAGAACTTGCGAATGCAGGTTCCTCGGCTGTATGGACTTGGCGACCTCACTCAGATTCTCGACGAGCGCGCCTACAGCCAGGCGACGGCCGTTCTGGCGTCCCTTCGCGAAGACCTGGCGAAGATAGTCATCACCGAGGCGTACCGTAAGGCGTCAGAGGCTCTCAGCGAGCATGGCTTTGTGCTTCTGATCGGCGAACCCGCGGCCGGCAAAACGACTGTCGCTTCGCTCCTGTCGATGTCCGCAATCGACCAGTGGGGTGTGTCCCTTGTGAAGCCCGACAGGCCCGCCAAGCTGGTTGAGCGGTGGAACCCCGACGAGCCTTCCCAGTTCTTCTGGCTCGACGATGCCTTTGGCCCCACGCAATACGAGGCGTCGCTCGTTCAGGAGTGGAACCGCAATATTGCCGAGATCCGCACGATGCTGAAGCGCGGAGCGAAGATCGTCATGACGTCGCGTGACTATATCTATAGCCGCGCCCGCAACGACCTCAAGGAAGGCGCGTTCCCGCTGCTCGAGGAGGGCAAAGTCGTCATAGACGTTCACAATCTGACGGCCGACGAGCGGCGGCAGATTCTGTACAACCATCTAAAGCTCGGACGGCAACCAAAGAAGTTCAAGACCGACGCGAAGCCGTTCCTGGAGGCGGTTGCTGCACACCCCCGATTCATCCCGGAGACGGCCAGACGCATGGCAGATCCCGTCTTCACAAAAGGGCTATACCTCAGCGCATACCACCTTCACGAGTTCGTCGAGAAGCGAGAGCAACTCCTCCGCGAAATCCTGCAGAACCTCGACAACGACAGCAAAGCGGCGCTCGGCCTCATTTACATGCGCAACGACCGTCTGCACAGCCCCATCGAATTGCAGGCGTCTGAGGAGAAGGCGCTCGACCGGCTCGGGAGCACCGTCGGCGCCTGTCGGACAGCGCTGGAGGCGTTGAATGGCAGCCTCGTCCAGCGCTTCTACGCCGATGGCGAGTACTTCTGGCGGTTCAAGCATCCGACAATCGGCGACGCCTATGCATCGATTCTTGTTGAGAGTCCAGAACTGCTCGACATCTATGTCCAGGGGAGCACTCCTGAGAAGCTTGTAGAGCAAGTAGCCTGTGGCGACGTTGGGATCGAGAAAGCGGTGGTCCTGCCGAACACGCTCTTTCCACTGATGCTAAGGCGCCTCGACGAGTTCTCGTCGCGAGACTACAAGGACCCTTGGCTAGCACGATGGGCGGACAGACACGGTATCCAGAGTTTCCTGACCCGCCGCTGTTCGAAGGAATTCGTGGCGCTCTACCTTGAGTGTCACCCGGATCTGCTGGAAAGGATCGCCAAGCCCGGCCTCTTGCTCAGCGCGGTTCCCGAAGTCACCCTCGCGGCACGCCTTCACGAACTGGGTTTGCTCCCAGAGGAACACCGAAAGCAGTTCATCGCGACCGTTAGCGAGTACGCACTCGACGGCAGCGATCTCTATGCGCTTGACGATTACACAATCCGGGGTGTCTTTGAGCCGGAGGAATTCGGCGAACTGCTCGAGCGCGTCCGTACGGAGTTGGTGCCCAGGCTGAAGTCAGTTCGGCATGAGTGGCAGAGTAACCTCCCTTCGGACGGGTCTCCGGACGGACACATGGAGCCGCTCCTCGACTCGTTCAAGGCCTTGAAGCGCCATTTTTCAGACGATCAAGATATCGTGCGTATCGTCGACGATGAAATCGAGTTGGCCAACGAGTGGATGGCCGAGCACATGCCGGATGCGTCCAAGGACAAGCCCTCGAGAAGACTGCCTCCCCTCTCGGGCTCTGCGCAGCCGCCGAGCGAGCGGAGCATTTTCGACGACGTCGATGCCTGAGCTTAGCCAGGTTGATTTCGGCGTACACCGAGAGTCCGCGTGGTTTCGCTCGCCTAAACCTAACCTAAGGCGCCTGATCGATATTGAATAGTCAACTTCGCCGCGGGCGCAATTCGTAGTTCCACTCACCGTGGAAGTCATGGGGATGCAGCGACAACTCGCTCATCTCGGCGCGAGTGACCACGACGCCCGTGGGATAGGTCCTCGGGTCCAGCTTGGCCTTGACGCGGAGGCCGCTGGCGGTGCGCGTGTGGCCGATCAATGCGACGAGGGTCTCGAACGTCCGAAGCGGTTTCCCGCGCCAGTTCTGCGTGATGTGGCAGAAGAGCCGATGCTCGATCTTGTTCCACTTGCTCGTGCCGGGCGGAAAGTGGGACACGTGAACCCGCAACTGGAGCGCATCGGCCAGCGCCTGTACTTCGGTCTTCCACGCGCGGGCGCGGTAGCCGTTGCTGCCTCCCGAGTCGGCGGTGATGTAGAGGGCCTCCGCCTTCGGGTACGCCCGTCGCCCCATCATCGTCCACCACTGCCGAATCGACGCGGCGGCGAACGCCGGCGTGTCATGGTCGCGTCCCACGCTCACCCACGCCTCGTTGCGCGCCATGTCGTACACGCCGTAGGGAATCGCCTTGCCGACGGCGTCCGTGGGGAAGTCATGCACGAGCGCCGTCTCCGGCTGTCCCGCGGGATGCCATTCCTGGCCGGCATTCTTGAAGTTCCCGACCAGTTCCTTCTTCTTGGTATCCACCGAAATGACCGGTTGCCCGTCCTGCAGAAACAGCGCCGCGGTCGCGTTGATCAGCTCGAACTGCGCGTTCCGATCGGGATGCGACGTGCCTTCGCGGCTCTTGCGCACCGATTGCAGACTGTAGCCCAACTCGTGCAGCAACCGGCCCACCGTGGTCGAACCCACGCCCCAGCCCTGCTTCACCAAGGCCGCCGTCAACTGCGCGCGGCTCTTGCAGGTCCAGCGCAACGGCGACGTCGGGTCGCCGCGCGTCAGCGGGTCGACCAGTTGCTCGAGGGCGGCGGTCAAGCCGCGTTGCCGGGCCTCCAGCACGGGACGCCCCGCGCCAGGTCGTCGGATGCGTCCCGTGATCGCGACGCCTGCCGCCAATTCCTGGCGGCGCCGTCGGATCGTGTCGCGCGCCAAGCCGGTGACGGCCGACACCAACGCATCGCCTCCGAAGCCGATGGCTCGCGATTCCGTGGCGGCCCAGAGCCGCCGCGCTCGCTCATCGAGGACCGGTTCCAAGACCGCGTATTTCGCTACGACCGTCGCTTCGATGTCGAGGTTACGTCGCACGCACCTATTAGATCATGACTCAGCAGTATCTGTAGAAGTAATTTACGTCAGACTCCTAAGTCCTTCCGATCGGCGATTCCTCGGAGGATGGGTCGGCGTCGACCGATGTGGGCGCCGGCGAAGGAGCGGCCCTGTCGAGGTGGAGGTCCTCCCACGACGCGGGATCGTCGAGCGATTCAAGGTGCGTGGAGACCGTCACGTCCGGAACGACGGCCCGAATCCGGCTTTCGATTTCCTCGAGCAGCTTGTGTCCCCGGTGGACCGTCCACGCGCCGGGCACCAGCACGTGGAACTCTACGAACCGCCTGACCCCGGACTGCCGTGTCCGGAGCGCATGGTACCCGATACCGTCCTTCAAGCGGCTGTCCAGCGCCGCACGCACGGCCGCCATTTCAGCGGCCGGCAGCGAGGTGTCCATCAGCCCGAGGACCGATTTCCGCACGATGCGCGACCCGGTCCACACGATGTTCGCCGCCACGAACAAAGCGACGATCGGGTCCAGGCGGAGCCAGCCCGTCGCCACGACGGCACCCACGCCGACGATGACGCCGGCGGAGGTCCAGACATCGGTGAGGAGGTGCTGTGCATTCGCCTCGAGCGTGATGGAGCGGTTCTGCTTCCCGGCGCGAAGCAGCACGAGTGCGACCGCGAGATTGACGAGGGATGCCCCGACGGACACCGCGAGCCCGACGCCGACCTGCTCGAGCGGCCGAGGCGCCAGCACACGTTGCCCCGCCGCCACGCCGATACCTAGCGTCGCGACCAGAATCAGCGTCCCCTCGACCCCGCTCGAGAAATATTCTGCCTTGCTGTGGCCGTACGAGTGATCCTCGTCGGCGGGCCGGGCCGCGATGGTCAGCATGCTGAGCGCCATGATGGCGCCGACCAGGTTGACGAGCGACTCCATGGCATCGGACAGGAGTCCAACCGATCCGGTCAGAAGGTAGGCAATCGTCTTGAGCAGAATGGTGGCGACGGCGGCGCCGATCGAGAGCCAGGCGAAGCGCTTGAGATTTGGCGTCCCCACGGCTCTCAGGATACCTGACCGCGGCCGCCAGGCCCAGCGTCACCACGCGGGCGCCCTGATATAGAATGCCTCGTCCTGACCGTCGATCGAGACGACCGTCCCCCTGGCAGGCCGCCTTCAGCATCCTGCCAGACCCAGGTCAACGCAGATCAGCGAACCGCACCCGTTCTTCGAGGAGTTGAACATGAGCGTGAGGTCTGCCGCCGCCGTCCTGTTCGGCGTCATTCTCTTCACCGTCCCGGGGTTGTCGCAAGGCCGGCAGGCGTCGTTCGACGGGAAGCTGGCCTTCGAGCACGTCAAGGCCCTGTCGGCCGACACGATGCTCGGTCGAAAGAGCGGCGAGCCCGCCGATCGGGTGGCCGCCGACTACATCGTCGGAAAGCTCCGTGAATGGGGGATCGAGCCGGCCGGGACGAACGGCGGCTACGTTCAGGACATGACGTTCGAGTACTACGAGGTCCAACGCGGGGCCTCCCTCGCCTTCTCAGCGCACAACCGGACGCGTGACTTCGTGTACGGCGAGGACTGGCGGCAGTACCGCTATTCCGGCTCCGGGCCGCTCGCCTCCGGGGTCGTGTTCGCCGGCTACGGGATCTCGGCGCCGCAGAAGGGCTACGACGATTACGCGGGCGTGGACGTGCGGAACAAACTCGTGCTGTTCGCCGTCGAGACGCCGCGCCGATACGAGGCGAGCCTGAAGGAAGAAGCGCAGCTTCAGAACAGAGTGAGGGCGGCGCAGGAGCACGGGGCGCGCGGCGTGCTCACCTTCCGCATCGACGCGCAACCGGCCGGCGGGTTCTTCCGGGGCGGCCTGCGCAAGGACATCTACAAGTCCGACTTCGTCATCCTCTCGATCGAGAGCAAGGTGGTCGACTTCCTCTTCAAGTGGCAGAAGGCCGACCCCCGCTACTTCTTCCAGCAAATCGAGGCGACGGGCCGCCCGCAGTCCTACGACCTCGGCACCCAGTCGTTCCTCAACCTGCAGGTCGTGTTCGACGAGAAGCGGCCAACGGCGAACGTGCTGGCAAAGATCACGGGCAGCGATCCGAAGCTCGCGAACGAGTACGTCGTCGTGGGCGGCCACATGGATCACCTCGGCGTCGACATGGCCGGAGACGTGTTGAACGGCGCCGATGACGATGCGTCGGGGACGGCCGTGGTGATGGAGTCGGCGCGGGCGTTGAAGGCCAGTCCGCTCAAGCCGAAGCGCACCATCATCTTCGCCTTGTGGGCAGCCGAGGAGTCGGGGCTGCTCGGCTCGAAGTGGTACACGGAGCATCCGCCCTATCCCCTCGAGAAGACGGTGGCCAACATCAACCTGGACATGGAGGGCCACGGGACCGGCAAGGTGGGCGCGAGCGGCGCCTACTACGCGCCGGAGACGTGGGAGATCCTGAAGGCGGGCCTGCCCAAGGCCGTGCTCGACAACACCGTTCCCGGCCGCGGCGGGCCCGGCGGATCGGATCACACACACTTCCTGTACAACGGCATCCCGGCGTTCATGGTCAGCACCGCCGGCCCGCACTTCAAGACGAATCGCGTGGGCGACGTGATCGACCTGATCAAACCGGAGATTCTCCAGAACTCGGGTGACTTCGTGGTCTCGGCCCTCGAGGTGCTCAGCACCGATTCCCGGATCACGGTGCTCCCGTCGAGGAAGGAGACGTTCTACTGGCGCTACGGAACAATCGTCAACCACGCGGCGCAGACGTTCGAGCAGGCGGTCGTCGAGCACAGGGACGTGCAGGATCCGGACGTCGACCTGCAGCTCGTGACCGTGCCGGGCAAGGCCGGCGCGAGCGGCGACCTCTTACGGCTCGAGGTCATGAGAGCGCTCCTGTCCGCGAAGGACCGAACCGAGCAGACCCGCGGGCTCTCCATCTACGGGAGCCCGGCGCCGGCAGGCGCGCCCATGATGGGACCGCGAGAGCCTTCGAAGACGGCGTTGCTCCTCGGCCTGAACGGCCTGTCGGCACTGCGCGGCGAAGCCCGGTGGGCGGACGCGTTCGCCCGCCAGGGGCTGGCTTTTGTCGTGATCGACCAGCCCGGCGCGGTGTTCGCCGGCGCCGGCCTGACGCCGGAGGGGAAGAAGGTCGTTGAGGCCATCGGCGACGCGAACCTGCTCCTCATCGCGAAGGGCCTGAGCGGACCGCAGACCAAGGCGCTCCTGGCCGCGGCCCGGAAGCCCGTGGTGGTCGAGGCCTCCGCGCTGCCGGACGCCGACGTCCTCGATCTGGTGAAGAAGACGGAATCGACGGTCGGCCTGGTGCTGCGGAGCGGCGAGCCGCCTTCGTCGTACGTCGCCAGGCTCGACGCGGCGCGCAAGGCAGTCGGCGCGGATGCGGTGGCGATCGTGAACGAGTCGCCCCTCTGGCAGGCCCCCGGCCGCAGCCAGATGCTCGGCGTCATCGGCGAGATGCTGAAGGCCGGCTACTCTCTGGAGGACATGGCGAACGCCACGTCCGGGGCGTTCACGCGGGCCCTCGCAAGATCGCGCGGCACGGATTCACCTGGCGCACGCCGATGAATCATCTGCGCGAGGCAGCGATGGCTGTCTTCACCGTGCTGGCGCTGGCCCTGGCTGGAAGCCTCTGCGCGCAGGAGGCGTCATCTCTCTCGCCGCCGCCGCCGCCCGCCACGGGCGCCGGCCAGGACATTCCGGCGGCGCAGACCGACGGCAACGGCCTGCGGCTCTCGTTCGGGGCGAGCGGTACCTTCGCGAGCGCCTTCGTGTGGCGAGGATTCCTGCTGGGATCGGATCCGGCGTTCCAGCCGAGCGTGTGGGCCAAGGTCGGCCCTCTGACCATCACCTCGTGGTCGAACAGCCACGTGCGCTCGGCGTCGGGCGTCATCTATACCGAGCACGACCTCATCATCGACTACTCACGCGAGGTGCGTGGGGTGACGCTGTCGGTCGGCTGGATCAACTACATGTTTCCACGCCAGGCGAGCGGCAGGTATTCGAACGAGTTCTACGTCGCCGCAGCGGCCGGCGGCTACTTCGCCCCGAAGGCGCAGGTGTATCACGACGTCAATGAAGGGAGCGGCACCTACGCGACGATTGGCATCAGCCACGAGTACGGCCTGGGATCGACGAAGGTGTCGCTGACCCCCGGCGTCAGCGTCGGCTACAACCACCACCAGTGGACCGAACGCACCGGGTTCAGCGACATCACAACGGGCCTGGCACTGGTGGTGCCAACTCCGATACCGCACTGTGCCCTGCAAGCGTTCCTCAACTATTCGCACGGCCTCGATACGGCGGTGTTCCAGCGACAGGTCTACGGTGGTGTCACGCTGAGCGTGCAGTGAAAGCAGGCGCGCGGCCTGGCGAGCGCTCAGAAGATGACCTGGAGGCGCGCCGCGAGCACCGTCGCTGGCTCGCCCGGCCGGCGCGAGATGGGCGTCAGCAGATGGACCGCTGCCTTGGCCGAGCGGGCGAAGTAGTAGTTCACGCCCACTTCCCACTCCCGGTGCGTGGTGCCCGGTGGGCCGAGCCGAGGGTCGGAGGGATCGCGCAGCGCGAAGACGCGCCCGACCAGTTCGACCATGTAGAAACTCGGCCGCGGTGAGGCGGGCCGGAAGCGGCGGGTCGCCAGGAGGTAGTAGCCTCCGCATTCACCTGCCCCGCACTCGTCGCGTGTCTCGCGCAGCCACTCGGCTGCGATGTGATAGCTGCCTTCCTCGACAGTGACGTCCGCGCCGACGCGCGTACGCCGGCCGGCTGGCTGCGTGCCCGATTGCGCATTCGCGCCCACCTTCACGCCGGGTACCCCGGGAACCTGCCAGGTCACCCGCCCGACGTAGTCCTTCGCCGCGTTGTTGTCGCGCGCGTTCTGCCCCGCCCCGTTGATGATGGCGGCCGCGTACGAGATCCCCTTCCACACCGGCGCCGGTGCGAAGACCATGATGCCGATGTCACGCGAGGGGACGAATCGGTCGATCACGCGTTCGTAGGCCTCGTTGCGTGCCTCCGAGGTGAGCCGCTCGAGGCCGAACGGTGCGACGAACTGGCCGACGCGGACGTTCGCCAGGCGGGAGTGGTGAAACGTGATGTAAGCATCCGTCAGGACCGTGGGGTGCGCCAGGTCGGCCTGCACCGTCCACGCGATCTCCGGCGTGACATCGCCGCCCACCGACAGGCGCGCGCGGCGCAAGCGGAAGGAGTCGAGTTCGACATTGAGCGTCGTGTGGTCGTGGTCTCCGACGCCGAGCACGCCGTCACCCTGGAGAAACCCGCCGAACCTGAGCGGGCCTATCTTGATGGGCATGGCATCGTCGCCTGGCGCCTGCGGCACGACTGCGGTCGCGGTTGGCGGCGAGGCGGCGGCCTGCCGTGCAGGCGAGGCCTGCGAGGCCTGCGACGCGGGCAACGTGTTGGAGCCATCAGCCGGCGGAGCACCGACCGTGACGACGAGCAGCAGCCAGGGTACGACAGGAATCATGACGCGCGACGACGGCCGACAAGACGTTGACGGGACCAGTCACCGGGTGGCGGGCTGGCGCGAACGGGCACGGTAGAATACCAGACTCGGCCTGGCCTGCGGCTGTGATTGCGGGATTGATGCTGCCGGCCACCGCCCTCACCTCGGGTCCTCTGCCCCGCTGCTGCCCGAGCGCCTCTTCGATCCACGCGAGTAGATCTCCTCACCTCTGGCCAGCTGTGCCACTTGCTGCCTGGGCCGACAGATGACGCGGTTTCTCTTGACAACCATGAACGGTCTGGAGATAGTAACGCGGTTCACCTGATCACAACTCACTGAACGATCGTTGGCGTTCGTCGCGGCGGCGGCGTTCTTCCCGCGTTCGGCCACGCCCCCAACCGGCCAACCAGGGCCCCCGTGTATCTGCTGTGATGAGGAGGCGGGTGATGAAGAGGTGGGTAGTCTGCGGAGCATTGGGTCTCGCGCTGACGGTCGTCGCCGCGGGGGCGTCCGGGCAGACAGGTCAGAACTTCGGCGAGATCGTCGGGAAGGCGGTCGATCAGCAGGGAGCGGTCCTCCCAGGTGTCACGGTTGCGCTCAGCGGCCCCGCGGTCATGGGTACGCAAGCGGCGGTGACCAATGAGCACGGCATGTACCGCTACCCGGCGGTGCCTCCGGGCTCGTACAAGCTCACGTTCACGCTCGCGGGATTCGCCACCGTCGTCAGAGACGGCGTGAACGTCCCGGTGCGGGTCACCGTCACCATCGATGCGGAGATGAAGGTGGCCTCGATGGCCGAGACGGTCACGGTGACCGGGGAGACACCGGTCGTGGACGTCGAGAACGCCAAGGTCGGCCAGCGTCTCGACAAGGAGATCCTCAACGAGATCCCGACGCAGCGGACCATCTTCGGGTCGACGACCGTCCTGCCCGGCATGGTGATGGGGCGCCAGGACGTGGGTGGTCTCTACAGCGGCACCTCCACGGGAATGGTCGCCCACGGTTCCACCCAGTACAACCTGAATTTCTTCGGCGTGAGCACCGACACGCCGCAGGACTACGGATCGATGTACTACGTGGACTATGGCTCGGCGCAGGAGATCTCGGTTGACACCGCCGCGATGGGGGCGGACATCGGCGGCCCGGGCGGCGCGAACATCAACGTCGTGCCCAAGTCGGGCAGCAACCGGTTCGCGGGCTCGCTCTTCTACACGACCACCGGCACCGGCCTGGGCATGGGCCTGGTCGGTGACAACGTGGACGACGCGCTGCGCAATCAGGGGATCGCGCAGGGCACCCGGGTCAAGAAACTGCTCGATGTGAATGCCGACATCGGAGGCCCGATCAAGACCGATGCGATCTGGTTCTACCTCTCGGTGCGCCGGTACGACACGAAGGAACAGATCATCAATTACAAGAAGGACTTCGAAACGGGCCTCAGCAACTACCTGCTGAACACGACGTTCAGGTTGTCGACCAACAACAGCCTGTCGGTGTTCTGGACCTTCAACCGCAAGAGCCAGCCGAACCGCGGCGCGGCGGCGAACGTCCCGCCAGAGTCCACCTGGAAGCAGTTGTCGGACAAGAACCTCGAGAACGTGAACTGGAGGAACGTCCTCGGCCAGAACACGTTCACGGAGGTCTCGGCCAGCATGTTCCGGATGTACTGGCCGACGTGGTACTCCGACGAGTGGTACGCGTTGCCGAAACCGATCCCCCCGAGCTACGACACCACCACCGGGAACTACTGGGGAGCCCAATTCTCGGGGGAGCGTTTCCGTGACTCGCGCCGCCTGCAGGTGAACGGCGGCGTCACGCACTACGTCGACCAGTGGCTCGGCGCCAACCACCAGATGCGGGTTGGCTTCGAGAATTGGTACGGCTGGGGCAGCGACGGCCTCGACGTCTACAACGACACGGCCTACCGGTACCGCAACGGCGCGCCGTACGAGATCCGCGTCTTCAACACGCCGCTCTCGCAGCGGACGCACATGAAGAACATCTCGATCTTCGGCCAGGATCGCATGACGTTCGGGCGCTTCACGCTGAGCCTGGGCCTGCGATACGCCAGTTACGACGGCTTCCTGCCCGAGCAGACCGGCGGTGGCGGCGAATGGCCGGCGCTGTTTCCGCGGACGACGTATCCGAGGATCGACCCGGGGTTCACCTGGAGGACCTGGGCTCCGCGCACCGGGTTCATCTACAAGCTGACCGCCGACGGTCGAAACGTCATGAAGGTGAGCTACAACCGCTACTTCAATCACATGTACACGTGGCACTTCTCGGACGTCATCAACCCGAACGTCCTCCGGACGTCCGGGATGAACGTCTACACGTGGTCTGGCGATGCCAACGGGAATGGCCGCGTCGACCCGGGCGAGTACAACCCGAAGGCGAAGAGCGTGTTCAAGCCGAAGAACAACTCGATTGACCCGAGCTTCAACGCCCCGAAGAACGACGAGATCGTGCTCGGCTACCAGCGGGACCTGTCGCACAACATCGGGCTCACGGTGTCGTGGATCCAGCGGTGGTTCACCGACAGCTGGGCGGATGTGAACCAATTTCCAGACGGCGCCTACGACCCGCGGGCGTTCACAGATCCCGGGCCCGACCAGGTCCTCGGCACGGGTGACGACAAGTCGATCACGGTCTACGCCCTGAAGCCCCAGTACGTGGGCACGGAGGCCTATGTCCGGCAGAACGTGCCGGGGACGGTGACGTACAAGGGCCTCGAGTTGTCGATCAACAAGCGGATGGCCAACCGGTGGCAACTGCAGATGTCCTACGTCTGGTCCCGGCTGACTGGTCCGGTGTGGAGCGACAGTGGCGGCCGTGAGGCGTACGACCCGAACAACCCCAATCTCCAGACCAACATCGATGGGCGGGGGGTCTACGATCAGCCCCACGCATTCAAGGTGATTGGCAGCTACATGGCGCCGTGGGACATCAGCCTGGGCATCAACTACCAGGCGTTGAGCGGCTATCCCTACAATCGGCAGATCAGCGCGTCGCTGCCGCAGGGCGGCACCACCATTCGTCTGGATCCGCTCGGCACCTATCGCACGGATTTCTTCAACCTGTTGTCGGTGCGGGCCAACAAGAGGTTCACGCTCCCGGGCCGGGTCCGCGTCAGCGCGTTCGTCGAGTTCCACAACCTGCTGAACAGCAGCGCCGCGCAGTCCAAGTTCGAGACGAATCAGGCGTTCGCGTCGGCGGGCGCCTTCGACTACACGACGAGCTATTTCGGGAAGACGTCGGAGATCATCGCTCCACGCGTGATCAAGTTGGGAGCCAAGATCGAGTTCTAGTCCGGTACCATGCGCGGGGATCTCCGGCCGCGGAGGTCCCTGCGCCCCTTCTTCTCTCGAGAGGATCCTCCGATGACTACCAGGAGAATCGGGACGTGGCTGTCCGTGCCGCTGGCCGTCCTGCTGCTCGCCGCATCCGTCCAGACGCAGAGCCCGGCGCAAAGCGCAGCCATCCCCGCGATCGCGCCGCCGACATTCGGCCAGTACACCGTGGGCGACGACTACTTCCTCGCCAACTACACGCAGTTGCAGGAGTACTTCGCCAGACTCGCCAGCAAGTCCGACCGGATGAAAGTGGTCGAGATCGGGCGGACGGCGGAGGGACGCCCGATGATCATGGCGATCATCACCTCGCCGGAAAACCACAAGAACCTGGCGCGCTACAAGGCTATCTCGCAGCAGCTGGCCCGCGCCGAAGATCTGACCGACGAGCAGGCCCGCGTCCTGGCTGCCGAGGGCCGGGCCGTCGTCTGGATCGACGGTGGGCTCCACGCCACCGAGTGCATCAACGCCCAGGGTCTGTTCCTCTTCGCGCACCAGATGGTGACCCGGAACGACGCCGAGACCCGCCGAATCCTCGACAACGTCATCCTGCTGCTGGTGCCCGCCAATCCTGATGGCATGGAACTCCTCTCGAACTGGTACATGCGCGAGCCGGAACCGACGAAGCGCTCGACCTCGGGACTGCCTCGGCTGTACCAAAAGTACGTCGGCCACGACAACAACCGCGACTCCTACATCGCCAACCAACTCGAGACCGCCGCGATCAACCGCCAGATGTACGTGGAGTGGATCCCGCAGGTCATGTACAACCAGCACCAGTCCGGCCCGGCCGGGCAGGTGCTCTTCGTGCCGCCGTTCAGGGACCCGTTCAACTTCAACATGGATCCCCTCGTGCCGATGGGCATCGACCTGGTGAGCGCCTCCATCCACAACCGGTTCGTGACCGAGGGCAAGGGCGGCGCGGGGATGCGATCCGAGGCCTCCTATTCCACCTGGTACAACGGCGGAGAGCGGACGATGACCGGCTTCCACAACCAGATCGGGATCCTCACCGAGATCAACGGCAATCCCACGCCGATGGAGATCCCGCTCGTGCTGGACAAGCAGCTGCCGCACCAGGACCTGCCGTTGCCGATCCCGCCGCAGAAGGTCTGGTGCCAGCGGCAGGCGATCGACTACATCCTGTCCGCCAACCGCGCCATCCTCGATATCGCGTCGAGGTTGCGCGAGGACTTCCTGTTCCGGATCTACCGGATGGGGAAGAACTCCATCGAGCGCGGCAGCCGCGACACGTGGACGATCCAGCCCGCCTGGATCGACGAGGCGAAAGCGGCGGCGGCGAAGGAGAGGGCCGCGACGCCTGGTCGCGGGCGCCGCGGCTTCGAGGTGGCGACGGTGTCGTCGAAGTTCTACGACATGATGAGGACACCCGCGCGGCGCGATCCCCGGGCGTATATCATCCCGGCGGACCAGCCGGACGTCCCGACCGCCACCAAGTTCGTCAACGCGCTCATCAAGGGAGGCATCCAGATCCACAGGGCGACGGCGGACTTCGAGGTCGCCGGCAAGAAGTATGCGTCAGGCTCCTACGTCGTCAAGGCGGCGCAGGCATTCCGGCCGCACCTCCGCGACATGTTCGAGCCGCAGAATCATCCGAATGACTTCGTCTACCCGGGCGGGCCGCCGCGGGCGCCGTACGACGTGACCGGTTACACGCTGGCCACGCAGATGAACGTTCGGTTCGATCGGATCCTGGATGCGTTCGACGGGCCGTTCGCGGCGCTGCCGATGACGCCGATTGCTCTGGCTCCAGGCAAGGTCGTTCCCGCCAGGAGAACCGCGGGCTACCTGCTCAGCCATCGTCCGAACGACGCGTTCACGGCGACCAACCGGCTGCTGGCGGCCAACGAGGAGGTCTTCTGGCTGAGCACGCCGTTCACCATCAGCGGGAAGGCCTGGGAGGCCGGTACGATCTACGTCCCCGCCCGGCCGAAGACCAAGTCGCTCGTCGACAAGCTGGCCGCCGACCTCGGCCTGACGTTCGAAGGGGTGCCGGACGCGCCCACCGGGAATGCGCTCAAGCTGCGGCCGGTGCGCGTCGGGCTCTGGGATCAGTACGGCGGGTCGATGCCGTCCGGCTGGATCCGGTGGATGTTCGAGCAGGCCTTCCCCACCGCGTTCGAGGTCGTCTACCCACCGGCGCTCGACGCAGAAGACCTCTCCGCGAAGTACGACGTCATCATCCTCCCCACCGGGGCTGTGTCGGGGCCTGAGGGTGGAGGCGAACGGATGCCGTCCGTCGTGCCCGTCGAATTCGCGAACAGGGCCGGAAGCATCACGGTCGCCAAGACGCTGCCCCGGCTTAGAACGTTCGTCGAGAACGGCGGCACGCTCGTCCTCATCGGCAACTCGACGCGTCTCGCCTACGAACTCGGTCTGCCGGTGACCGACGCGCTCGTCGAGACCGTCAACGGCGTGGAGCGGCCGCTCGGGACCGAGAAGTTCTACGTGCCAGGATCCCTGTTGACCGCCGCGGTCGCCGTGACGAATCCGCTGGCGTACGGCCTGGACGGCAGCGTGGACGTCCTGTTCCTCGAGAGTCCCGCGTTCCGCCTGCAGCCGGACGCGGCGCTGAAGGGGATGCAGGCGGTGGCCTGGTTCCCGACGGGCGAACCGCTCGACAGCGGGTGGGCGTGGGGCCAACAGTATCTGAAGGGGACGGTGGCGATCGCCGAAGGGGCAATGGGAAAAGGGAAGGTGTGCCTGTTCGGCCCCGAGATTACCTTCCGGGGACAGCCGCACGGGACATTCAAGTTCCTGTTCAACGCCATCTACTACGGTGCGGCGAAGCCTGTCGTGCTGGGCCGCGGCGCCGCGCGATAGGGGGCAACGGATCGCGGGCTCCGTGGGGGTCGGGAACACGTTCGTCGGCGACGTCGGCGACGGGCCTATGATCCCGGCTGCACGGCGAAACTCCACGGAGCCGACGCCCCCGCTGGCGTTGTAACGCGCAGGCTGTAGTTGCCGGACGTCGCGAAACTCACGACGATCTGGAACAGCGTCGCCGTCACGTTCTGCACCTGCGACGGACTGAGTGTCGTCGTCGAACCGTTCGGCAACGTCAGCGCCACGGTCAGACCAGGCGCGAAGTTGCCGCCCGCGACCATGACGGTCTGGCTCGCGGTGCCCTGGACCGGCGAGCGGGGTGACAAGCCGATCACGACCGGCACCGCCGAGTCCGCCGCGATGACGGTGAACGACGATGCTTCCGAGGCCGGCCCGGACGGGTTGGACACCCGCAGGCTGTAACTGCCGACCTCCGACAGGACGGCGTAAATCTGGAACAGCGTGCTCGACGCGGCCTGGATCGCCGACCCAGCGAACGTCGCGGTCGCGCCGCTCGGGCTCGTCAGGACGGCTGTCAGGGTGCTCTGGAAACCCGTTCCCCTGACCGTGAGCAACTGGGCCACGGAACTCCGGGTCGGCGAACCGCTCGCGATGGGGCTCACGCTGGAAATCACCGGGCGTGGCACGTCGGGCGCCTTGACGGTGAATGTCCACGGCTCCGATGTCTGCCCGCCCGGGTTGACAACGCGCAGGCTGTAGCTGCCGGACTGCGCCAGCGTGACCATCGTCTGAAACACGGTAGACGACCCGAACGTGATGGCGGACGGACCGACGGTCGTCGTGGTGCCGTTCGGCAGCGTCACCGTCACGCTCAGCCCTGACTGCAGATTCGTACCCGCGACGTAGATCGGCTGCGGCGCCGTGCTCATCGTCGGCGAGGAAGGCGACAGCCCTGTCACGGCGGGCCGCACGGGCGGGTCGAGCGCGTTGACGGTGAACGCCCACGGCTCCGACGTCTGTCCGTCCGGGTTGACGACGCGCAGGCTGTAGCTGCCGGACTGCGTCAGCGTGACCATCGTCTGAAACACGGTAGACGACCCGAACGTGATGGCGGACGGACCGACGGTCGTCGTGGTGCCGTTCGGCAGCGTCACCGTGACGCTCAGCCCCGACTGGAAGTTCGTGCCCGCGACGTAGATCGGCTGCAGGGCCGTGCTCATCGTCAGCGAGGAGGGCGACACGCCCGTCACGGTTGGCCGGGCCGGTGTCTCGACGGCTCTGACCGTGAAAGCGAAGGGCTCGGACGCCTGACTCCCCGGGTTGACGACGCGGAGGCTCCAACTTCCTGCTTCCGCCAGTGTCACCACAACCTGGAACGTCGTGGCGGTCACGTTCTGCACGTTCCCGCCGCCGACCGTCGACGTCCCGCCGGGCCCGGTCAGCTCCACCGTGAGACCGGGGTGAAACTGCGAGCCGCCGACGTAGATCTTCTGGCTCGCGGTGCCTTGCGTTGGTGTGCCCGGTGAAATGCCGACAACCGCGGGGCGGGGCGACGTCGCTGGTGCCGCCGTGAGCGTGACGGGCGGCGACGGCAGCGAGGCGGGATTCGTCACCGACAGGCTGTACGTTCCGGCGTCTGGAACCATCACGTCGAGTTCGAACGACGTCTCGGTGAGATTCTTGATCGCGGTGCCCGAGAACGTACTCGTGTCGCCGGTGGACTTCGTGAGCAGCGCGGACAGGCCAGGCCTGAAATTTGAGCCTGCCACGAGGATGGTCTGATCAGTCAGGCTTGGCGCCAGCGACGCAGGCAGCAGACCGGTCACCGTTGGCGTCGTCGCAGTCGGCGACGCGGGCGGCGTTGCCGCGGTAACGGCGGTTGCGGAAGGACCCGCCGGATTCGAACTGCCGCACGCAGTCAGTACCAGCGAGAGAATGACTGCACATGTTGACGCGATTATCCTCGCGCCGCTCCGGGTGACCATCGTGATGCTCCTTCAGGGGGCGTGTACGCACGGTGGCTGGTCAGCAAGCCGCGTACCGTCGGACCGATCTGGCGGTGATGCGAGCCGTTGAGATCCGCCGCGGTGACTTCGGCGTTCTTATTGATCGCGTCCCGACACACGCGTCACCGCACACATGGTGCGGGGCGCACCGCGCGTGTCGGCATGACTGAAACGTGTGGATCTTCATGGGGCGGCGCACACAGCCGCGACGCGCTGCCGGAGTCGGCATGTGCGACGAGGACGACCGACTCGGTCCAGATGGTCAGAGAGACACGGTCGCCCCGAGGGGTGCTTCCGAGTCCGACAACTGACAATTCGTGTCCGGCTGAGTGACGGACTTTGTCGGACGACGGCGCGGGCTCGGGGTACGGCGTGGTTGCGTTCGAGTTCACGGCGTTCTCGGTGCGGCGACCGGAACCTCGCCGAAAGAACCTCCCGTCCGGGTCCGCCGGAGGCGGAGGCGTGTCCGGGCCGGCTGTGCGTGTGGGGACGAGGCTTCGCAGAATACCGGACAGAACCCGGAGATGGCAGACCCACGCCGACGCGATGGCCGGTACTGGCCGGCGATTGGATACCGGGGCAGGCCCTCGGGAAGCCCTGCGCCGGGCGCACGTTGACAGGTCGGCGTCTTCTCGACTATATTCATACGAGTGTTTGATACATACGTATGACGCTGAAACACACCGAACCGTCCCCGGGCACCCGCGAGCGGATCCTCGACACGGCCGAGCGGCTGTTTGCCGTGCACGGGTTCGCCGGAACGTCCGTCCGTGAGATCACGGATGCCGCGGAAGCCAACCTGGGCGCGGTCAACTACTACTTCCGCTCCAAGGAGAACCTCTACACCGAGGTCTTCATGCGTCGCGCGGCGCTCCTCAGAGGGCCGGTCGAGGCGGCCGGCCGGGAGGCCGCGGGCCTGGCGCGCACGAGCCCTGAGCGGGCGCTCCGGACCCTCGGTCGCGCCTTCATGGTTCCGCACGAGGACCACGGCGCTTCCCAGTACCTGATCGGGCTCTTCGCGCGGGAGGCCGTCGAGGCATGTCTGCCGCCGGGCCTCCTCGTGCGCGAGTTCCTCGTTCCGATCATCGAGACGACGACCGGCGTCCTGCGGCGCGCGTGGCCCAACCTGCCCGAGACCAAGGCGAGGGCATGCGCCCACTCGTTCTTCGCGCAACTCATGCACATCGTGAAGGGTGCCGGGCACGCCGCGACGCCCGTGGACGACCAGTTCGAGCATGCCGTGCGCTTCACGGTGGCGGCAGTCCGGCACATGGCGGGAGATCAGTCCGGCCCATCACGCCGCAACTCATAACCTGGACCCTCGTGGAGAGAGTAATGGAAAGGGAAAGACTCGTTGGCCTCCTGGCTGGCGCGGCGATGATCGCTGGTTGCGGGAAGGCGCCGACGCCCCCGCCATCCGGCCCCGTCGAAGTCGGAGTCGTCGCGATGCACGCCGAGCGTGTCGTGCTGACGACCGAGCTGCCGGGCAGGACGGCGGCGTACTTGATCGCCGAGGTACGGCCGCAGGTGAACGGCCTCATCCAGCAGCGAAAGTTCGTGGAAGGATCCAGCGTCCAGGCGGGCGCACTCCTCTACCAGATCGATCCGGCGCCGTACCAGGCGACGTTCGAGCAGTCGAAAGCCGCGCTCGCCGTTGCGGAGGCCAACCTGCCGCCGGTGCGGTCGCGCGCCGAGCGGCTGAAGGGACTCGTCGAAATCCGGGCTGTCGGCCAGCAGGATTACGATGAAGCCGCCGCCGCGGTCCTCCGGGCCGAGGCGGGCGTCGCTTCGGCTCGTGCCGCCGTGGAGAGCGCACGCATCAACCTCGCGTACACGCCGCTCAAGGCGCCAATCTCGGGTCGGACAGGCAAGTCGTCGGTGACGCCGGGCGCGCTCGTGACCGCCTACCAGCCGACGCCCCTCGTCACGATCCAGCAACTGGATCCCATCTACGTCGACGTGACGCAATCGAGCGCCGATCTGTTGCGCCTTCGTCGGAGTCTGGCGAGCGGGCCCTTGACGCGCTCCGGCCCGGTCGAGAGCAAGGTCAAGTTGTTGCTCGAGGACGGAACTCGGTATGCGCGCGAAGGCAGGCTCCAGTTCCGCGATGTCACGGTGGACCCGACGACGGGCTCGGTGGTCCTGCGCATGGTCTTCCCGAATCCCGATGCGCTGCTGCTTCCCGGCATGTTCGTCCGCGCGATCGTCGAGGAAGGCGTGCTCGGACAGGCCATCCTGGCACCCCAGCAGGGCGTGACCCGCGACGCCAAGGGAAACGCGAGCGCCCTGGTGGTGGACGCGTCGGGCAAGGTGGCCGTGCGGCCGATCGTCGTGGACCGGGCGATGGGCGACCGGTGGCTCGTGACCTCGGGCCTCGCCGACGGCGATCGCGTGATCGTCGAGGGACTCCAGCGGATCCGCCCGGGCGTTCTCGTGAAGGCCGTTCCGTTCTCCCCGGCGGGGGCGCGTGCGGAGAGACCAACCGCCGCCGCTCCTTCGAAGTAGGGGGACGCCATATGCTGTCCAGGTTCTTCCTCGATCGTCCGGTCTTCGCCTGGGTCATCGCGCTCGCGATGATGCTGGCGGGCGGCCTCGCCATCTACAGCCTGCCCATCTCGCAGTATCCACCGATCGCCCCCCCTTCAATCAGCATCCGCGCCATGTATCCTGGCGCCTCGGCCAAGACGGTCGAAGATAGCGTCGTCCAGATCATCGAGCAGAAGATGACGGGCCTCGACCGGATGCTGTACATGAGTTCCACGAGCGACTCGGCGGGATCCGCGGGGGTGACGCTCACCTTCGCCCCCGGCACCGATCCGGACCTGGCCTGGGCGAAGGTGCAGAACAAGCTGCAACTCGCGTTGCCCTCGCTGCCCGACGTGGTTCAGAGCCGGGGCCTGACCGTGAGCAAGTCCACCCGCAACTACCTCCTCCTGGTGGGTCTCACCTCCGACGATCCGGGCACGACCCAGCAGGACCTGAACGACTACGCCGTCTCGCAGATCGAGACCGTCGTTGCCCGCGTGCCAGGGGTGGGGGAAGTGGAGGTCATGGGGAGCGGGTACGCCATGCGGATCTGGCTCGATCCGGACCGGCTGACCAAGTACGGGATGACTCCGAGCGACGTGATCGCGGCCGTCCGGACCTACAACGTAGAGGTCTCCGCGGGCCAACTGGGCGGCGCCCCCGCCGTGCAGGGCCAGCGCCTGAACGCTTCGATCCTCGTCCAGTCGCTGCTGGTGACGCCGGAGGAGTTCGCGGCGATCCCCTTGCGGACCAACGCGGACGGGTCCGTCGTGCGGGTCAGTGACGTCGGCCGCACCGAACTCGGGACCGAACTGCCCGACATCAGGCCCCAGTACAACGGCCACCCGGCAGCCATGCTCGCGATCCGGCAGGAGGCAGGCGCGAACGCCCTCGACACCGCCGCCGGCATCAAGACGGCGATGGCCGACCTGTCGAAGTACTTTCCGTCGGGCATGAAGGTCGTCTACCCGATGGACACCACGCCGTTCGTGAAGGTGGCGATCGGCGAGGTCGTCAAGACCCTTCTCGAAGCGGTGGTCCTCGTCTTCTTCGTCATGTACTTGTTCCTCGGGAACCTCCGGGCGACGCTCATCCCCACGATCGCCGTGCCGGTCGTCATCCTCGGAACCTTCGGCGTCCTCAGTGCGCTCGGCTACTCGGTGAACATGCTGACCATGTTCGCCATGGTCCTCGCCATCGGCCTCCTCGTCGATGACGCCATCGTCGTTGTCGAGAACGTCGAGCGCGTGATGAGCGAAGAGGGCCTGCCCCCGCGAGAGGCCACGCGAAAGTCGATGGACGAGATTTCGAGCGCGCTCATCGGCATCGGTCTCGTCCTGGCGGCCGTGTTCGGGCCGATGATGTTCTTTCCCGGCTCGACCGGCGTCATCTACCGCCAGTTCTCGGTCACCGTCATCGCCTCCATGCTCCTGTCGGTCATGGTCGCTCTGATCCTGACGCCCGTCCTCTGTGCCTCGCTGCTGCGACCCGTGGCGAAGGGGCATGAGGCTGCAGAGACCGGTTTCCGCCTGTTGCGACCCTTCTTCCTCTGGTTCGACCGCGTGTTCTATCGCGCACGCGACTGGTACGAGGGCGCAGTCGGTCACATCCTCGCGAGGAAGATCCGCTACGGCGTCGTCTTCGTCGTGATCGCCGCCGGCATGGTGGTCCTCTTTTCGCGGATGCCTACCGGATACCTGCCCGACGAGGACCAGGGAATGCTGATGGGCATCATCCAGCTGCCGGTCGGCTCGACACTGGAGCAGACCGACGCGGTCATGGACGAGATTCGTCGCCACTTCATGGAGAACGAGAAGGACGCTGTCGATGCCTTCATGGGCGTCTCGGGCGTGGGCTCGGCTGGTCGCGGTCAGAACCAGGCGATGGCCTACATCAAGCTCAAGGACTGGGATCTCCGCAACACCGAGGGTCTGCGGGCGAAGGCCGTGGCGAGAAGGGCGATGATGGTCCTCTCGCGCATCAACGAAGCGAGTGTCTACATCGTGCCGCCGCCGCCCGTCACTGAACTCGGGAACGCGACCGGGTTCGATTTCATGCTGCAGGATCGGGGCGGGCTCGGGCACGAGCGGCTCTCGCAGGCGCGCGATCAGCTCCTCCAGATGGCCGCCAGAGACCCCCGCCTCGCCCGGGTGAGACCCAACGGGATGTCGGACGTGGCGCAGTACAAGCTGGACATCGACTGGGGAAAGGCCGGCACGCTCGGCGTCCCGATCAGCTCGGTGCAGAGCTACCTCGCCGCGGCGTTCGGCGGCTCGTACGTCAACGACTTCGTGCAGGGTGGGCGGGTCAAGCGCGTGTACGCCCAGGCCGACGCCCCCTTCCGCATGCTTCCGAGCGATCTCGACCGTCTCCAGGTCCGCAACAACCGGGGCGGTCTCGTCCCGCTGTCGGCGATCGCATCCGGCCGCTGGGTCTACGGCTCGCCGCGTCTCGAACGCTACAACGGCGTCCCCGCGATGAACATCCAGGGTGAACCCGCACCCGGGTACAGTTCCGGGGACGCCATGAACGCGATGGAGAAACTCACCACGAAACTCCCGGCAGGGGTCGCCTTCCAGTGGACGGGTCTCTCGTACCAGGAGCGCATGGCCGAGTCGCAGGCCGGGCTCCTCTACGCGTTCTCCGTCCTCGTCATCTTCCTGGTGCTCGCCGCACTCTACGAGAGCTGGACGGTGCCGATTGCGATCCTGCTCGCGCTTCCGCTCGGCGTCATCGGCGGTGTCGCGGCTTCCAGCCTTCGTGGGTTGCCAAGCGACGTCTACTTCCAGATCGGCCTGCTGACGGTGCTCGGCCTCACCACGAAGAACGCCATCCTCATCGTGCAGTTCGCTCAGGGCCATCTCGAACAGGGGATGGGCCTTGTCGAGGCGACGATCCAGGGGGCGAGACTCCGCCTCCGCCCGATCGTCATGACCTCGCTCGCCTTCGGTTTCGGCGTCTTGCCCCTGGCCATCGCCCGGGGAGCTGGGGCGGGCGCCCAGGCGGCCATTGGCACGAGCGTCCTCGGCGGAATGGTCACCGCGACGTTCCTGGCGATCTTCTTCATTCCGCTGTTCTACGTATTCGTGGTCAAGGTGTTCGGCAGGAAGGCGAAGGAGACGCCGGCGAAGTCAGCCGCTCCGGGCGCCGCACCTTCACCGGAGGGTCTCTGATCATGCCTCGATGCCGCGCGTATCTCCTCTGCGGAGCGGTGCTGGCCCTCGGTGGCTGCTCGCTCGCTCCGAAGTACGCCCGCCCCGCCGCTCCGGTTCCGCCCACCCTTCCGAGCGCCGGGATGGTGGCCGGTGCGCCCCAGGTGACGGAGGTTCCCTGGCGGGAGTTCTTCACGGACGGACGGCTCCGGGCGGTGGTCGAGAAAGCCCTCGCCAACAACCGTGACCTGCGAATTGCCACGCTCAACATCGAGCGGGCGAGGGCCCTGTACCGCGTGCAGCGTGCCGATCTCTTCCCAACGGTTGCCGTCGCCGCCAACGCGTCGAACCAGCACATTCCGAGCAAGGTCTCAGGCACCGCCGACGGGTACACGGCGACACAGTACACGGTGGCCCTTGGCGTGTCCGCCTGGGAGATCGACGTGTTCGGCCGCGTCCGCAGCCTCGAGGCGGCGGCCCTCGAGCAGTACCTCGCCACCGAGCAGGCGGGCCGCGCGGCGCAGATGGCCGTCGTCGCCGCCGTCGCGCACGCCTACCTCACGCGGGCGGCGGATGAGGACGGCCTCCGGCTCGCCACGGGGACCCTCGAGGCGCAGCAGGCATCCCTCGCCCTCATCCAGAAGACGCGCGATCTCGGCATCGCCTCCGACCTCGAGCTCAGCCAGGTGCGAAGCCAGGTCGAGGCGGCGCGCGCCGACATCGCCCGCTATACGTCGTACCTGGCCGTGGACCTGAATGCCCTCCAGGTCCTCGTCGGTACCTCGGTCGGTCCCGATCTCCTGCCCGCCAGCCTGTCGGCCGTGAGTCCGCCACGCCCGATCTCGGCCGGCGTCTCCTCCGACGTGCTCCTTCGCCGGCCGGACATCCTCATGGCCGAACACCAACTCCGTTCGGCGAACGCGAACATCGGCGCCGTGCGTGCCGCGTTCTTCCCCCGCATCGCCCTGACGATGGGTGTGGGATCGGCAAGCGCAGAGCTGACATCACTGCTGGGCGCCGGGACAGGCATCTGGAGCTTCGCCCCGCAGCTCGTGCAGCCGCTCTTCACCGCGGGCGCGACGAAGGCGAGGCTCGAGGCGTCGAAGGTGGATCGCGAGATCGCCGTCGCGCGCTACGAGCAGGAGATTCAGCAGGCCTTCGCCGAGGTCTCGAACGCGCTGACGCTCCGCCGGACTCTCGTGAGCCAGCGGGAAGCGCAGGAGGCGCTTGTCTTGTCCCTCGAAGAGACGCTTCGCCTGTCCGATGCCCGCTACAAGGCGGGCCTCGACGGCTACCTCGGCGTGCTCGTCGCTCAGCGGGCGCTCATCGCGGCGCAGCAGGCGCTGGTCGCCGTGAGGTTCGCCGAGCAGGCCAACCTCGTCACGCTCTACAAGGTCCTGGGCGGAGGGGTGTGAGCGGCCAGCGTGCGCTCCTGCTCCACACCGTGGCGCCTGGCATCCTGCGCGAGGAGCTCGGCCGACGGCAACAATGTCCGGGCACGCGTCAGCCGAACTGGACCGACCTCTTGGTGAATGCCCCATCCATCCACCAGCCCGTGATGGGAAACGACGTCCGCGGCGGCTCGTCGGCCACTGCGCCGGCCGCGACGAGAAGCGGCGCGTAGTGCTCCCACGTCGGGAGGGCCGTCCGGGCCGCAGGCGCGCGGACCTGGAAGTCCATCAGCGCGTCCACGTCGAAGCGCGAGAGCGCGTCGGCTGCCCAGGCATCGAACTCCTTCGCCCATTGAGGGATGCCGGGGCGGAACGCGTACCGCATGTTGTGCGTCAGGAATCCGCTGCCGAACACGAGCGTCCCTTCGTCGCGAAGCGGCGCGAGCGCCTGACCGAGCCTGAAGAGTTCCTGAGCGTCGAGGCCAGGCATCGACACCTGCAGCACGGGGACATCGGCGTCCGGGTACATGGCCACGAGGGGGACGTAGGCGCCGTGGTCGAGCCCTCGGTCCGGATCGTCGGCCACAGCGATGTCTTTCTGATGCAGGAGGGCGCGGACGCGCGTGGCGAGCTCGGGCGCGCCCGGAGCGGGGTATTGGGTCAGATAGTACCGCTCGGGGAACCCCGAGAAGTCGTAGATCAGGGGCACCGCCCGGGTCGCGCCGAGCGAGGTTGGACGCTCCTCCCAGTGGGCCGAGACCATGAGAACGTCCTTCGGGCGTGGCATCGCCTTCGCCCATGAGGCGAGTTCAGCCATCCACGCTTCGTCATCGAGCAGGACGGGCGCCCCGTGCGCCGCGAAGATGACGGGCATCCGACCGACCGATCCGCTCCACCTGGTTTCCATGCACTCTCCCTCCTGCAAGATCGACGACGAGCATGTCGGCGTCGCTGCCCGAGCGCCGCTTGACCGCCGCCTCGAGCAGCACGAGGAAGGCGCCGACCGCCTTCGAGACGCTTCGGTCCCGGGCCTGGACCAGATGTAACGACCGGCGCATGCGGCAATCACGAAGCCGAAGACCGACCAGACGCCGATCGTGCAGCTCCTGCTGGATGGTCAGGGCCGAGACGAATGCCACGCCGACGCCAGCCGCCACCGACCGCTTGATCGCCTCGGTGCTCCCCAGGTTCATCATCGGCCGCACCACCACGCCCTTCCGGCCGAGCGCCTCCTCGATGACCTCGCGCGTGCCCGAACCCTGCTCGCGCATCAGTAGCGGCTCGGTGCAGAACTGGCGGAGGGTGATGGGTCTTGCGGACGCGAACGGGTGCCCGGCAGGAACGATCGGCACCAGCTCGTCCACGAGGAACACACGGGCCTCCAGTTCCGGCCAGTGGACGAAGCCCTCTGTCACGGCGACGTCCACCCGGTGCTCCGTCAGGTATTGCTGGATCACGTGCGTGTTCGATACTTCCATGTGCAGGTCGACCTGCGGGTAGCGCCGCCTGAACCGCGCCAGGATCTCCGGCAGGAAATAGACGCCGATGCTCGTGCTGGCTCCGATGGTGAGGCTGCCGCGCTTCAGCCCCTGCAGCTCGGCGACCGCTCGATCGGCCTGATCGGCCAGGGCGAAGAGTCGGCGGGCGTAACCGGCCAGCAGTTCGCCGGCGGCGGTCAGCCGAACGCCCTTTGGCAGCCGATCGACGAGGGGTGCGCCGACGGCGCGTTCGAGGAGCTGCAACTGCTTCGACACGGCGGGCTGGCTGATCCGGAGCCGCTCTCCGGCCCGCGTCACGTTGCCTTCGCGTGCGACCGCATCGAAGATCGCGAGGTGGTTCAGGTTCATGGCATAACTTCAGATTATCACCGCAATCAGCATTATGCATTGGAATTATGTCTGAAGCATCCGCTACAGTGCAAGACATGGCTGCCGCACGCCGTTCGATCGTGACGAAGATCCTCTTCCCGCTGGCGGTTCTCTTCGCGCTGACACCGTTCGCGTCGCCCGGAATCGCGCTGGCCGTCGGCCTCGCAATCGCCCTGAGCGCCGGCAATCCCTGGCCGGCCGCGACCCGCCGGATCAGCCGGCCGCTCCTTCAGGTGTCCGTCGTGTTCCTCGGATTCGGCACCAATCTCATCGCGGTGCTGGCCGCCGCGCGTCACGGCGCGCCGATCGCCATGGCGACGATTGCCTTCACCTTCCTGCTTGGTGCCGTCCTCCGGCGCCTGCTGCGCCTTCAGCAATCGACCGCCATGCTGCTCGCCGCGGGCACGGCCATCTGCGGAGGGTCTGCCATCGCGGCCGTGGCCCTCGCCACGGCGGCCGCCGAAGCGGAGGTCTCGGTGGCGCTCGGAACGGTCTTCCTGTTGAACGCGGTGGCGCTCTACGCCTTCCCCCCGTTGGGCCACGCGCTCGGCCTGTCGCAGGTGCAATTCGGCACCTGGGCCGGCATCGGCATCCACGACGTGTCCTCCGTGGTCGCGGCGGGTTCAGCCTATGGGCAGGTCGCACTCGAGACCGCCACCATCGTCAAGCTCTCGCGCACGCTGTGGATCGTCCCGGTGGCGCTGGTGGCGCGGTTTGCCGTGCTTCGTGGCGAGGAGAGAGCCGCGGGCGCCGACGCGCCGGCGTCCTCATCGCCGCGGCGTCGGATTGCGATCCCGTGGTTCGTGGGGTTCTTCCTGATCGCCTCAATCGCAGCCACGTTCATCCAGCCGGTTCACGATCTGGCGCCATTCCTCCTGGCGCTGGCGAAGGCGGGCATGACCGTCACGCTGCTGCTGATCGGGATGAGCCTGTCACGTTCGTCGCTGCGCGCGGTCGGCCTCAGGCCCTTGCTGCACGGCGTCACCCTGTGGCTGGCCATCAGCGTCATGGCACTCGCGGCCGTGCGTTGGGCGGGGATCTGAGGGCTGGACCAACTAGCCGCAGTCCTGGGGCAGCGCGGCAACCCTCCGGACGCTCGTGCCGTCTAACGATTCACATGACGAGCCTTGCGAGTTCGATCCGCTACGCCATCCGTCAATTCCGGCTGTCGCCCGTCTTCACGGCTGCGGCTGTGCTGACGCTGGCCCTGGGCATCGGCGGTACCACGGCGATATTCACGCTGGTCCACGCCATCATGCTGCGCTCGCTGCCGGTCTCCGACCCGGCACGGCTGTACAGGATCGGCGACGGCGACGACTGCTGCGTCGAGGGCGGACCCCAGGACCGCTGGGGCCTGTTCTCCTTTCCGCTCTACGAGCGGCTCGAGGCCGAGGCGCCGGAATTCGAAGAAGTGACCGCGTTCCAGGCCGGCGGAGCGCGAGTGAGCGTGCGCCGCCAGGGCGTCGACCACGCAGCTCGACCGCTGCGGTCCGAGTACGTGACCGGACGCTACTTCTCGACGCTTGGGATCGGCGCGTTCGGTGGGCGTGTGTTCACGACTGCCGACGACAGGCCGTCGGCACCACCCGTTGCCGTGCTCAGCCATCACGCGTGGCAGGCCACGTACGGCGCCGACCCGTCGGTTGTAGGATCCACGTTCGTCATCGAAGGCCACCCGTTCACGGTGATTGGCGTGGCGCCACCGGGGTTCTTCGGCGAGACGCTGCGGCCAAATCCGCCCGATCTCTGGCTCCCGCTGCAGCAGGAGCCGCTCATCGACGGCGACGGCGCGTTGCTGCATCAGTCCGTCTCCGCCTGGCTGCGCGTCATCGGCCGCCTGAAACCTGGCGCGTCTACCGACGGCATGGCTTCGCGCCTGACCGGAGTGCTCCGCCGGTGGATGCGATACGACTCCGGCTATCCCTCCAACTGGATGCCGGACGTGATCCGCATGCTCCCCAAACAGGCGATCGCCGTCGTCCCGGCGGGTGCAGGCGTCGGCGTCATGAAGGAGCAGTACGGACGCAGCCTGCAGATCCTGCTGGCTGTCTGTGGCCTCGTGCTCCTCGTGGCGTGTGCGAACGTCGCAAACCTGCTGCTGGCCCGCGCCGCCGCCCGCCGCGGACAGACGGCCCTACGTCTCGCGATTGGCGCGACCGGGCGGCAGATTGTCGCGCAGGCGCTCGTCGAAAGCGTGCTCCTTGCGTTGGCGGGCGGGCTGGTTGGCCTCGCGGTGGCTGTCGGCGCTGCCCGCCTGCTGCTCGCGCTCGCCTTCCCCAGCGCCCGCTTTCTCCCGATTGGCGTTCGGCCGTCGTTCGTTGTGCTGGTCTTCGCCTTCGGCCTGGCGCTCGTGACCGGTGTCGCGTTCGGTGCCGCTCCCGCCTGGTTTGCGACGCGCACGAACCCGATCGACGCGCTGCGCAGACTGGGTCGAAGCAGTGGCGACCGCTCGTCGCTCGCCCGGACCGGGCTGCTCGTCGTGCAGGCGATGCTGTCGGTCGTGCTCGTGGCGGGCGCGACGATGCTGGCGAGGAGCCTCGCGAACCTGGAACAGCAGGATTTCGGCTTTCGGGTATCGCAACGCGTGGTCGTGTCCCTGAACAGACCGCCCGCGACCTACTCGCTTCCGCGCCTGACCGCGCTCTACCGCGAGATCGAGCTGCGCCTCAATCGTCTACCCGGCGTGCAAGGCTCGGGGTTGGCGCTCTACAATCCGCTCACCGACAACTGGGGCGAGATGATTCTCGTTTCGGGCCATCCGCCGCCGAAGATGGATGGGCAGTCGGGTGCGTCGTGGGATCGGGTGAGCGCCAACTACCTCCAGAATCTCGGCATGCCAATCGTGCGCGGCCGGCACTTCCGTGCTGCCGACAACGAAACGGGAGCGCTCGTAGCCGTCGTGAACGAGGCGTTCGTGAAGCGGTTCTTCAAGGACGGCGAAGATCCGCTCGGTCAGCACTTCGGGCTCGACCTGCCCGAGAACGCGGGCACGTTCGAGATCATCGGGGTGGTGCGCGACGCGAAATTCGCGGGGTTCGCGCTCGACGGGCCGGCGCGTCCGATGTTCTACGTGCCGCTCACCCAGAACGTCCCCTACAAGGACGATCTCATGGCACGAGTCGAGCTGCAGTCCCACTTCGTCGGCGGGATCATGCTGGTGACGAATGCCTCGCCCGGCGCGCTCGAACCGGTGCTGACCAGGACGCTGGCGGAGGTGGACCCGAACCTGACGATCATCAGCGTGAGGACCCTTCAGCAGCAGGTCGACCTCTCGTTCGATCAGGAGCGCGCGGTGGCGAGCCTCGCCGGCTTGTTCGGGATCGTTGCCCTGCTACTGGCCGCTGTCGGGCTGTACGGCGTGACGGCCTACACCGTCGCCCAGCGGACGGGCGAGATGGGCATCCGCATGGCGCTCGGCGCCGGCCGGGGCAAGGTGATTGGGTTGGTGCTCGGTTCCGCGTTCAAGCGCGTCGGGGTGGGGCTCGCCCTGGGCCTGCCGCTGGCCGTCGGCGCCGGACGGCTCATCTCCGCGCAGCTCTACGGTGTGTCGTTCTGGGACCCGATCGCGCTGGCGCTCGCCGTCGCATCCCTTGCCGCGTGCGCGTTGGTCGCGGCGATCGTCCCGGCCGGCCGCGCCGCGGCCGTTTCGCCGATGACTGCGCTCAGAACGGAGTAGCGCCAGCCCAGCCTCGCCCGCACATTGACCTCGACGCTGCGCCGCGACTACTCCTGTCGAAGCGCGAGGGCAGGGTGAAGACGGGCAGCGCGGAGCGCCGGCACATAGCAGGCAACGACGCCCGTGACGATCAGGACGAACGTCGTCGCGGCGAGCACGACGGGGTCGTAGGGTGCCACGCCGAACAGCAGGCCGCGCGCCAGGCGGGCGAACACGCCGGACACGACGAGACCCGCGGCCGCGCCGCCCATCACGACCACCACGCCCTCGCGCAGCACGACGCGGAGAACCTGCAGGCGTGTGGCGCCGAGCGCGACCCGGATGCCGATCTCTCGAGTGCGGCGAGCCACCGAAAATGCGGCCACGCCGTAGACACCAACGGCTGCGAGCGCCATGGCGAGCAGCGCCATGACGCCGAGGACCGAGGCGGCGAGCCGGACCGGCATGATCGAGACGCCGACCTGATCCTCGAGCGATCGTACGTCGAAGATCGGCACGTCGCGATCGATTGAGCCGAGTCGCGCAACGATCGACCGCGCCATGACGTGCGGATTCCCGTCCGCCCGCACGTGAAGGACCACTGAGGAGACGTTGTGCTGGCCGAGCGGCAGGTAGACATATGGCGTCGGCTCCTCGTTGACCGTCACGTACTTTCCGGTTCCCGCCACCCCGATCACCTCGAGCCAATCGGGCGCCCGCTCGAGCCGGATGCGCCGGCCGATGGGATCCCGCCCGGGCCAGTATCGGGCTGCAAACGTCTGGTTGACGATTGCCACAGTGGGAGAACCTCCGCGGCTCTCCGGGCCGAACGATCGGCCCCGCAGGATCGGAATTCGCATCGTATCGAAGTGCTCGGACGTGACGATGTTGTACGCGACATCCGGCGCGCCGTCGCGGTCCTGGCGGTCGCCGACAACCACCTGTTGGCGCTCAGACACGACGCCGAGTGGGACGAACTGCGCGAGGCTCGCGCTCCGCACGCCGGGCAGCGTGGCCATCGTCGTCATGACACGGTCGTAGAACTCACGGGTCTTCGATGCGCTCCCGTACCGCGACCCTGGTTCCACGCTGAGAATCAGCACGCCGCGAGGATCGAACCCGAGGTCGAGACGCTCCGCCTGCTGAAGGCTCCTCAACACGAGGCCGGCGGTGGCCGAGAGCAGGACGCCGGCGGCCACCTGCGCGGCCACGAAAGTCTGACGCACGCGCCGCCGCCGCCGCACGGATCCCGCCTGTCCCTTGAGCACGGCGGCCGGCCGGAGGCCAGAACTGGACCAGGCTGGTGCCAGGCCGACGAGAATGCCAGTCCCGATCACGAGCAACACGGCGACGCTGAGCACCATGCGATCCATGGATGCGTCGACGCCGACGGGAACGGAGGCCGGAGGGCGAAACGCGGACAGCGCCCCGGTGAGCCACTGAGACAGCGCGAGGCCGACGAGGCCGCCGCCGACCGACAGGAGCAGGCTCTCGACGAGGACCTGCCGGACGATCTGCCAGCGCGTCGCGCCGAGCGCCAGCCGCATCGCCATCTCCCCTGCGCGGGCCGCGGATTGCGCGAGCATCAGGTTCGCCACGTTCACGCACGCGACGAGCAGCACGAGCAGGACCACGAGCGCCAACAGCGTCATGAAGGCGACCACCGGCGCGCGAGCCGCCGGGAAGATGCGGAACTGGCTCTCGGACAAGATGCTGACCACGCGGGCCCGGCCATTCGCATCTCGCCACGTGTCGGGGTGATCCTGGTACAACCGCCCAGCAATCGTCCAGAACTCAGCCCGAGCCTTGGACACCGGGACGCCGGCCCCCAAACGGCCCAGCAGGAGCAGCGTCCGCGTGCCGCGCACCTTCGTCCACCCTGTTGTCCGGAGTTCGGGCGGCATCAGTGCGCTCGACTGCAGGATCGGAATCCAGACATCGACGATCAGGCCCCGCAGCGTGCCACGGAACGACGGAGGAGCAACGCCGGTGACCACGAAGGGGTGCCCGTTGAGCTGTACCGTGCGGCCCACGATGGCCGTCTCGGCCCCGTATTTCCGCTTCCAGTACCCATGACTGATGACGGCGGTCGCCGTTGGCGCGTCCTCGCGATCGTCGTCGGGAACCAACGTGCGGCCCAGCATCGCGTTGACGCCAACCGTCTGGAAGTAGTTTCCGCTGACGAGCTCCGCAAACACGCGTTCGCTCTCGCCGCCGCCTCGCATGGTGACCGCCATCGGGGAGGAGGCGGCCAGTCCCGACAGCGACCTCGTGCGGTCACGGAAGTCGCAGTAGTCCGGGTACGAGTTGGGCCCGTAGAACAGAGCGCCGTCACGGCCGCTCGTGTAGACGCCGACGACGCGTTCCGGCTGGTGGAACGGGAGAGGCCGAAACAGGAGCGCGTCGATGAAGCTGAAGACGCTCAGGCTCGCGCCGATGCCGAGGCCGATCGACAGAATGGCGACGAGTGTCGCGCCCCTGTGTCGAACCATCGTTCGCGCGCTGATCCGCAGTTCCCGCCACCATTCCATGGTGCCCTCCGATCGGCAGGTCGCTCAACTATCCGTCGCGTCGCGTTCGCTCGCGCCGTATCTCGTCGCCGAGTTCGCCGAGGGCCGGCTCGGTGACGTGATTCCAGGTCCACCCCGTTGCACGACCGAGCGAGGCACAGGGCGGGTCGGGATCCGTGAGAATCCGGGACGCCGTGATCAATCCGCGATTGACTTCCATTGTTCACCTCCATCGCTGCGCAACGGCCCCCGTCCGATCGGGGGCTGCGCCGGGTGGCGCGTCGTCGGGACCTCCACCCGGCGTCGGTGATCGCACGCCTCGATCGATGGCGCCGGCCCAGGTCGAGGGCCGGCGCATCGTCATCTTGTCCGTCTGGCTCTCGCCGGACTAGGTCGCCTCGGCTTCCTTCGTGTGGCTGTGCTCGAAGTCCCACCCTGCGTAGTAGCACAGTGACGCGCAGCCGGGGTCCGGCTCTGGTCTGATCGACGAGGCGGTGATCAACCCTTCGTTCTTCTTCATCGTGACCTCCAGTCTCCGAGGTGATGCGCGGCCGGTCGAGGGCCGCGCGGGGTGGTGGGGCAGCCGAAAGACCGCCCCGGGTGCAGTGGACGATTCCCTTCGCCAAGCCGGGCGTGTGCGGCTGCGAAGAGCTGGCTGTGGATCGCCGGCGCGGAAGGGCGGAACGACTCGTCGACGTCGGCCTCCACAAACGGAACGCGCAAGTCGCAGACCCGGTCCGCAATCGCCACGACCGCCGGGTCGTGCGAGATGACGATTGCGGTGCGGCCGCGCAGGTAGCTGTCCAGGTGTGCCAGGACCGCGGTCGCGGTCTGCTCGTCGAGCCCCTTGGTTGGCTCGTCGAGCAGCACGATCGGCGCGTCTTTGAGCATCGCGCGGGCGATGCCCAACCGGAGTCTCTGGCCGTTCGACAGGGCGATTCCGCCCTCGCCGATTCGGGTGTCGAGACCGCGAGGCAGTGCGCGGATGAACTCGCTGGCACACGCGAGCGAGACAGCCTCCTCGATCTGTTGACTCGATGCGCTCCGCCTCGCGAGGCGGAGGTTCTCTTCGACCGTGCCGCTCAGCAGGTACGGATCTTCGAACACCACGGCGAGATGAGATCGGTACTGTGCGATGTCGAGCTGGCGCACGTCGATTCCGCCCAGCAGGATGCGCCCGCTCTCCGGATCGTAGAACCGCAGGAGCAGGCGTAGCACGGTCGACTTGCCGCAGCCGCTCGCGCCGACGATCGCGAGCCGCTCCCCCTGGTCGACGTGAAAGGAGAGCCGGTCGAGGACGGGGGGGCCGGAAGGATAGCGGAAGACGATCGACTCGGCACAGAGGTCGAACCGGTGCGGAACCGGCCCCACCCCGGTGCGGCGTTCACCGGGGAGGTTCCGCAGCTCCACCAGCCGCCGAAGTGAAACGAGTGCGCTCTGCACGTCGACGTTCTGGCTCAGCACAGCCTGAAGCGGAGAGAAGACGTAGCTGATGAACGCCTGGAAGGCGACCAGTTGACCGACCGACATGCGGCCGGCCAGACACTCGGCGGCCCCGAACCACAAGACGACGAACGGCGCAACGGTGCTGACCAGGTACGTCGAGCGCCGGGCCGCTGCCGACGTCATCTCCTCGCGGACGACCGTGTTCACCATATGGAGGAGTTGCGACCTCTGGCGCAAACGGCCGTCCCACTCGGCCCCGAACGCCTTGACGACGGGCACCCTCGCCAGCACTTCCTGAAGCCCCCACCCGACCTGCGCGCGGGCGTCCTGCGCGAGCTGCGCGCAGGCGCGAATCCTCCGGTTGAACACGATGATGGTCAGGGCGAACGCCGGCAGCGTGGCCAGGCACACGAGAGCGAGCTTCCAGGACAGCAGCGTCAGGCTGAGGGCTCCGCCCACGAGCAGAATCGCACTCTGGAGGATGCCGAGCAGCGGGCCGGCCAGGATGGCGTTGAGGCGAACCAGATCGGCACGCACGCGGGACGCCAGGAACCCCGGCGGGTGATTCTCGAGCGCGATCAACGATGCGCGCTGCAGCCGCTCGAGGATCTCCAGATGGAAGCTCCCGAGAACGTGCTCGCGCAGCATGACGACGACCAGCGTGTGCGCCATCGTCACGATCGCGTTGAACGCCAGGATCGCGAACAGGCCGACGACCACGATGGAGAACAGGGAGAGGTCCCGCGCTTTCACGAGGCGATCGACGATCACCATCGTCAGGAACGGGAGCGGGAGCTGCACGGCAACGGTCAGCAGCATCGTTGCGGCGGCCAGCCACAGGCGCCGTCGATGCGGCGCGACGAAGCGCCAGAAGGTCCTGAGATCGGATCGCTCCTGGAGTCCGAGTTGCGTCACGACACCCTCGCCCGCGCGGCCAGCCGCGCCTCGCACCACGCCAGGTCTTCCGGCGTGGTCAGGTTGACGTCGAAGGTCGAGACGCACTCCGCGCGCACGCGGGCACCGCGGTCGATCAGGGTCTGGATGGCGTCGGTGATGCCGAGTTCGCCGTTCGCGGCGCGGGGCGTCCGTTCGAGCGCCTCGAAGATGGCCGGAGTGAACGAGTAGACGCCGCATCCCTTGAGCCCGGTCTCCCCCATCGGGGGCTTCTCGATGACCCGCGTCACGCGCCGGTCAGGGCCGAGCACCACCCGGAAGTTGCGGTGGAACCGCATGGGATCGCGTTCCTCGACGATGGCGACGACGGCGTCGCTCGTACCGTCGAGCACGGGGTCCAGCAAGCGGGACCCTCGAGCGGGCACGAAGAAGATGTCACCGAGGAACAGCGCAAAGGGACCCCTCACGTGCGGCTGGAGACAGAGAACCGCATCACCCGATCCGCGTGTGCTCGACTGTTCGATGACTTCGATCGTGCCGGGCTCCGGCCGGACGACCGACAGGTAGTCAATCACGCGCTCCCTTCCGCAGCCGAGGACCAGCAGCACCCGGGAGATCCCGAGCCCGTGCATCGCGTCGAGCTGGTGGAGGAGCACCGGACGACCGCCCACCGGAAGCAGCGTCTTGGGCAGGCCGCGGAACGCCCCATTCATCCGGCTGCCTCGGCCTGCGGCGATGATCGCGCCGGTCAGCGCGTCACGAGCAGAAGAAGTCGCGGTAGCCATCGTGAAGCACCTTCCAACTGAAGTGCGCGACCATGTAGTCGCGGTGATCGACGAACTCGTCCGAGTCGAGAAGCCCCAGGATCTTCCGGCCCATCTCCGGCAGGTCCTGGCACAGGTGGACCAATGGGGCGCCATCGACGCGCGATCGTTGCCAGTGATACGACGGCAGGTCGAGGTTGACGCACGTCATGCCGCAGGCCAGCGCTTCCGCCGTGACGTAGGAGTAGAAGTCGGCGATCGACGGCAGGACGTGAATCCGGCACCGGGAGTACTCGGCGACCACATCGTCGCCCTCGCGACGTCCCGCGAACTCGACGTGATTCGTCAGGCCGAGCCGTTCGATCGCCGCCCGAAGGCAACCGATTTCCTGCCGCTCGACCGGCGCAGACGACTCGATGTCGCCCACGAGCCGCAGTCGTAGTGCCGGACGGTGGTCCACCATCCCCCGGAAGGTCTCGAGGAACGCCCGCACGCCCTTGTTCGCTGTCAGGCGACCGACGAACAGCAGCGTCTCCTTGTCACGTTCGACGGGAAGCGGCCTGAACCGATCGGTGTCGACGGGGTACGGAAGCTGTACCAGCTTCTGCCGCGGAATGCCCCACGCCAACGCGTGCCGGTAGTCGGGCTCCTGCAACACGAGCAGCTTGCCGATGCGTTCGGCGTCGTACCAGCACCGGTCGCCGCCACGAAGGCCTGGCGGCTGGAAGAAGGACGGCACGAGCAGCCACTGCCGCGATGGGAAGAACTCGACCACGTCCTGAGCGAGGACCTGCGGGTAGAAGTAGGTGACGATGGCGTCGGCGTTCGACTGCTGAAGCGCGCCGAACAGATCGGAGGATCCGACCGTGTAGTTGCAGAGCGCCTCGGCGTCGCCAGCACCAGCCGCACCGAATGTTGCCACCCGCCGCCGAAGCCGGCACACGTCGGTCCACCGGGGAACCGTGAAGCGCGCGACCGGAACCCCGTCGATGACCGCGTGCGCCGGCAGGTCCGGGCGCCTGTCGTAGGTGAAGACGAGGTGTTCGAGCGGCTCGGACAGGTGAGCGCAGATGTCCGCGATCTGGCGCTGCGTGCCGGACAGGTGGGGCAGATAATCGGACGTCACGTGGACGATGCGCTTCTTTGGCCTCCGCGCGACGAGGACTTTCGACCGAACCATCGCGGACAGTGTCCGAGGGCTCTGCAGCGTGTCCGGTCGAAGCTCGCCGTTTTCGACCCTCACGCCCAGTGCGTCCTCGAGGTCGGTGAGCAGCCCGCACACGCCGTCGGCCGTGATGCCCAGGACGCCGAAGGGTGAATCGAACCACGGTGGCGGCGCCGGCAGCTCGTTCTCCCGTCCCGCGGCCAGCCTCATGGCGTGCTCGATGCCGCCAGCGTCCGGGACGGTCGCCGCGGTGAGAGAACCGTCCACGCGCATCACGCGGCCTCCCGCACCGGTGCCGCCCAACCGCCCTGGCGCCGGGCGAGCATCAGCAGGCCAGCCGCGACGACGAGCAGGAAGAGCGCCGTCACGATTTTGAAAACCACCAGCTCGAGGTGACTGCCGAGGTGATAGTTGAAGGTGAACACCCGGGATACCTCGAACGCCGGAACGCGGTAGAAATAGATGCCGTCGCCCCAGAAGTCCCACCCGGCGTGAATGCCGATCGCCAACCACAGCGACCGGGTCACGATCACCGCGAGCGCGAGGACCACGCCGAGCAGGAAGAGATTGAGGAGCACGAGAACGCCCACGCCCTTGAACGCATGGATGAGGCTGTAGAGCACCGAGGAGGCGACGACGGCCACCGGAACCGCGCGATAGCCTCGGAGGAGCCGCGTCAGCACGTACCCGCGGAAGAGCAGTTCCTCGCCGAGTCCGATGCCCAGGTTGATGACGACCCCGAGGCCCACGCCCACGGCGGCCAGTTGCACCGGGAGTCCGGTGATTGTCACGCGGCGAAGATCGGTCCAACCCGCAGCATGGTGCACCGCGCCGATGCCGCCGACCGCCACGCCCGCCACCACGAACCCAATCGCGAGCGCCCGAACGAGCCTCGCATCCCGCACGACGCCCAGGTTGTTCAGGCCTTCGCGGTGGACGAAGTGCTGGTAGGCCGCGACGAACAGGAGAGTGAACGGCAGGATGAACCAGATGCCCACGACCCGCGTATGGGTGAGCAGCGCGACCGGAATGACGCAGACGAGGGACAGCACGAGGAACGATACGAGGAAGATCAGGACCTCGCAGAGCGGTGCGAACAACGGCCAGACGCGTGACCGGATGGTGGGTTGATTCACGACATGACCTCCTGGGCACGAGCGAGGATGCGCTCGGAGATGGCGGCGGCGCCCGGCAGGCGCGTCAACTCGGCGCAGTACGCCGCCTGGTGTTCCCGGAGTTCCCGCCGAACCGATTCGTCGCAGAGCAGCCGCTGGAGCGCACACGTCGTCGCGCCCTCGTCGAAGAGTTCGAGGCGTTCGAACGTACGTGCGTACCGATTGCCGTCGAACAGCGGCCGCAGCTCCTCGAGCCAACCGAGCGGGAAGACCGCCGACGGGAAGATCGACCCGGGCGCCTCGCGCTCGATGGATCGAACCAGGCCCTCGACGTGCGCCGACAGGGGGAAGGGCGAGTCGAACGCCACGCCGTCGGCGGCAGGGCGGGCAGAGACGCTGTTGACGAAGGCGGCCGCGGGAACTCCGGCGATGACCGCGCGCGTCACCGTCGCCGACGTGACGTTGTCGGCGATGACGAGATCGCTGGTGCGCACGAGGTCATCGACCACGCTCACGGGCAGGCCAGAGCGGTACTGCAGGGTGACCTGGCCCGAGGTCTCGACGCGGTCCTCGAGTTCGCCGCTGACGAACACGAGTCGAACGGGAACCAGGCACGCGGAGAAGTACCGGGCGAGCAGGCGCGGGTAGTAGCGCATGTACGGGATGCCAAGCGTCGTGCACAACTGGATCGCCCAACTCCCCACCGGCACGAGCACGAGGCGCTCGTGGACCGGGAGGCCGAGCCGACAGCGAACTTGATCCGTGCGCTCGCCGGGCGACCCGGCGCCGCCGGAGAGGTTGAACTTGAAGATCCGGTCGTCGGGGTCGATCCGGGGGTCGTGCAGCGGGCACGGCCGGACGATCGCGGCGATCCGGTCTGGAAGCGGCTGGATCTCACAGATCTTCGTCCTCGGTCGCGGTCCTTTCGGTGCGCCGGGGTCTCCGGCCTTGGGCGCCTCGAACCGGCGCAGACACTCGATCGTGATCCTCCGCAGCCGAGGGTGCAGCATGAGGTGGTCGAAGGTCGCGACGGGGCACGAGAGATCGAACAGCCAGTTGTTCGACCAGACATGGGCGACATCCGCCGACTCGTTGAGGTAGTAGTCGGACGTGATGATCAGGGACGGGGAGATCTCGCGGGCGGCGAGATTCAGCGCCCGCTGGTTCGCCGTCCGATCGTCGGAGAGCGGCGCGACCTTCCATCCTCCCTGCCGGAGGAAGTCCGCTGCGAACGGGAACGCCGCGAACCTGACGTTCCAGCCGTTCGCCGTCAGATCCGCCGCGAAGCGCGCGGCGGTGTAGGTCTCGCCGAGGCTCTTCTGGCGAGCTGTCACGAAGAGCGCCGAAGGCGTGGTCACGGTGTCACCCCCTGGGTCCGGGGCGCAGCGGCCGCGGGGAGACACGGCGAATCGCCGGCTGCAGACCGGTACTCGTCCTGGAGAGGTCCGTGGTGGCGCCAGACGGACTTGTAGAAGGCGCAATATGGGTCGCGCGCGTAGATATTTCCGGAGGCGCTCTCGGCGTGGGCCATGCAGCCGCCCGCACAGAAGTAGCGGCACTCGCAGCCGGCGCACCCCGGCACGCGATCGACGGTGCGGTCGAGGTACGCGCGCTTCGCCTCGGTCGAGGTCAGCACACGCTCGAGTTCCGCGTCATCGAGCGCGCTCACGCGTCCGAGACAGTGCCGAGCGTCGGTGAGGTTCGGGCACGGATGGATGGCGCCGTCCGCGTGGATTGCGATGATGCGATCGAGCCGGCAGTCGGTGCGGACGCGGGTCATCGCCAGCTGACCGTCGTCGGCATCCGCGCCGCCCGCCGCCAGACGTTTGGCGACCGCCCGCTGGTGCAGCGCGAACATGTCGGCGCACGAGGTGGTGAGGCGGTCTCGATTGCAGAGTCCGCGGCCGGTCGGCACGAAGAAGCCGAATGACACGTCGGCGCCAAAGGCGGCCGCGACATCCACCACGTCCTCGAGGTGTTCGTGGTTCAGTCGCGTGACGGTCGGGTTGATCGACACGCGCGCCATCGGGAAACCGTTCGCGCGCAGCGTCTCGAGCCCGCGGATCGTCCTCGCGAACGTGCCCGCTCCGCGAATCCGGTCGTTCAGATCGGCCGTGGCGCCGTCGAGGCTGATGTTGAGGGAGTCGACGCGCGCCGCAAGCATGCCGGCGACGGCGCCGGTGAGCAGCGTCCCGTTGGTGACCAGGGTGATCGATCCGAACCTGGAGCGGGCGGTCGCGAGGATGTCTTCGATGTCCCGCCGGAGGAGCGGCTCGCCCCCGGTGACGATGAGGCGGGTGAACCGGCACCGCGCCGCGACGTCGAGAAGGCGGTGGATCGCGGGCAGGTCGAGAACGTCCGGTCCCGTCCGCTGGTCGGCGTCCATGTAGCAGGTGATGCACGAGAGGTTGCAGCGCGACGTGACGTGAAGGTGCAACGCGCGTGGCGCTGGCTCCGCCATGCCGGCAGCGCCTGGTGCCGTAACCTCAGCGGCGCTCTCTCGAACGAAGCCGTGTTCGCGCAGGTAGGCCACCGTATCCCGGATCGCCTCGGGAGAGAACCGAGAAGCCGGTGTGCCGACGCCGGCTGATGTCGGATGGCCGCCAGCGACGACGGAGCGGACGGCCTCGAGCCCCTCGCGAGGCATGCGGACCCATGTCCCCGCGGGAACGTTCAGCACGAGTGCCTGCGTCGCCTTGGCGATCACGTGGGTGCCCGGGGTGAACTCCAACGGTGTCAGGTCGCCTCGAGCCGGTGTCATGGCAGATACTCCTCGGCCATTGCGAAATCGACCGCGCCGCCGAACACGCGCCTCAGGTTGAGCCAACTGCTCGCCGCCGGGGTGTACCCCGCAGCGATGCGGGGCAGCACCAGCCGAAGGAACTGACAGAGCGACGACGCGCGGCGGCCGCCCGCCTCGGCCGAGGCAACGTCCGCGGCGCATCCGCCCTTGCAGAAGTAGCGAACCGCACATCGGGCGCAGCCCGGCCGTTCATCGACGCCAGCGACCGCGGGTTCGAGACTCCGCCGGGAGAGCGAGTCGGCGTCCGTCAACAGGTTGCCGAGGCGGTAGGGTGAAGACTGCAGCCCGTCGCAGGGGAAGATCGTCCCATCGCAGTCGACGAGCACCGAACCTGCGCCGGCGCCGCAGCTCACGCCGGCGCGAGACATGTAGCGATCGCAGAAGGCGTTGAACGACGCGGACGCAACCTCGTAGTACTCCGCCAGCATCCAGACACGCATGTACGTCGTCAGCAGTTCCGCGGCCGTGACGCCGCTTCCATTCCCTGCGAGCCCGGCGCGTCCTCGAGCGACCACGGGCGTCAGCTCGAGCGACAGGCGGAGTCTGCCGGCGAGTTTCACGAGGTTGGGCACGTCGCGGAGGTTCTGCCGCATGATGACGGCTTTGATGCCGAGAGCCGGACCGCCGAGCGCTTGGAGCCGGAGAATGCCGTCGATCGTCCGCTGGAAGGTCCCGGCCCCACGAATCGCGTCGTGCACCTCGGGCCGCGACCCGTCCAGGCTCACGCAGACGCGAGCCACGCGAGCCGCGATGGCCTGGCAACGGGCCGCGTCGAGGAGCGTGCCGTTGGTGGCCACACCGACGCGCGCCACGTTTCGGGCCGCGCACTGGAGAACCTCCGCGAAACGCGCGTGCAGCAGCGGCTCGCCGCCGAACAACACGAGGTCGGCGACGCCAGCGCGCGCCATCCGCTCGACGAGCGCGTACAGCTGGGCCGCCGGCGGGTCGAACGATCGCGCCGGCGGCCGCTCGTCCGCCCAGCCCGTCGAGTCCGCATCACCGCGGACCGCGTCTCGAGCCGGCCCGGCGCACACGCCGCAATGCGCGCAGCGCAGGTTGCAGCGGCGAGTCACGTTGAGCATCGCCGCTCTCACCGGCGCGGCGCACGGCAAGGTCGCGGGTCCGCAGGCTTTGTCCCCGGCAGGCCGTGCGAAG
Organism: Vicinamibacterales bacterium; assembly: GCA_036504215.1. Lineage (NCBI taxonomy): Bacteria > Pseudomonadati > Acidobacteriota > Vicinamibacteria > Vicinamibacterales > Vicinamibacterales bacterium. Next base: position 89,197 of record DASXVO010000040.1, read on the forward strand.
CCGCCGAGCAGCAGCGTGTCAATCAGGCGGCGCCGCTGCTCCGACGAGGCGTCCGCAGCCTGGACGTCGAGGCTGCCCGGCTCGCCTCGCCACATCTGTCGAGTGAACCGGGCACCGGCGCCAGACAGTCGTATCCAGTTGCCGCCCCGTGAGTTCACCAGCAGTGTGGTCCGGCGCGCCTGAATCAGCCGGGTCGCCGCGTCCCATTCGAGCGGCGGCGCCGAGGACAGGATCTGGCTCCGCGCGTTGGTGACGGTGGGAGGGATCAGTGCGGCCCGCATATGCACTCAATGCTCCTCGTTGCCACGGCGGGCACCGGCACCGCCTGCGAGGACGCGCCGGCGCCGCGCGAAGACGAATGCAAGGAATACCGTGAGCGCGGCGATCCACGTCAGCACCGCCACGACCGGGGTGAACTCCTCCGGGCCGATCCGTCCGACCGCGATCCTGACGAACCACAGGAGACCCAGGATTATGACGAGCGCCGCGAGCGTGCCCCTGAACAGCGCGCGCTGATAGCGTGCCTCGAGGCCGTCGGGCACGCCGCTACCGCACGACGGGCAGGTCCGCGTTGCAGCCGTTCCCACATCACGCCCGCACGTTGGACAGAACATCGCATTGCTCCTGCAGACCGCCGGACGCCCGGGGGATTCGCGGCGCCGGACCAGGCCACGTGGAAAACGGTTCGAGATCGGCGTGACCGAACAATTGGTGGTAGTTCGTGTACACGCCCCCGCACGCGGTCCTCGCCGCGCAGCCCGCGCAAGGCGGGGCCAGGCGCTTGCCGGTAGCATTCAGACAGTCGTCGTAGTCGTCGATGACCTGCCCGTAGAAGAGCATCCGCTCCTTGCGCGTCCGCCACCACTCGACGCAGAGGCGCTCGTGCGGGCGGACCGCGCAGAATGGAAATCCCTCGAGCACGGCGTGCTGGCCGATCTCGTCGCAGTACCGGATCGTCTCGTCGAGGACGGGGAGGAGCTCGGAGTACGGCACAGCCAGGTTGCGAAGCCCGCTTGCCGCGAGGCCCGCCGGGCACAGCCCCGCCAGGTTCACGGTGTCGACGCCAGCACGCGAGAGGACGCCGGCGATCGCGCGCAGGTCCTGGTAGTTCTGTTGCACACAGACCGTGGCGGACTGCACGCCCTGCCCCAGGCGCTTGACGTTGTCGATGCCTTGCATCGCTTCGTCGAAGCTCCCCGGCACGGTCGTCAGTCCGTCGTGCACCGCCGCGTTCGGGCCATGTACCGAGATGACGAAGAAGGACACACCCAAATCAACGAGACGCTTCGCGTAGTCCGCATCGGCGAGACGGCGCGCGTTGGTGAACATGATTACCGTGGGGTAGCCGTACTGCCGGATCCGACGCAGTAGCTCGACGAGTGGCTCGTAGACGGTGGGCTCACCGCCGATGACGCACACCGCTTCGTACCCGCGGCCGGTGTGCTCGCGCAGAAACGCGTCGAGGGCCGGCAGGGGAACGGTCTCCGGCGGACGGCCGAGCGGGTCGGTCGTGCAGAACCGGCAACGGTTCGTGCAGCGTCGCGTCACGTGGAGCGTGATGAAGTACTGGGGAAGTCGCATGATCCTCCCCCTATGCCGCACCGGCAACCTGCGGCTGGAACTCGTCCCAGCCGTGCAGCTGGACGTAGGGTCGGTAGACGCCGCCGCACTCGCCGGTCAGCGCGCACGCCGCGCAGGAGGCCCCCTTCGTCTTGCACGTGGACGCGACGTACGCGTCGTGGTTCTGCCAGATGACGCCGTGGATGAGGCAGGTGATCTGGTGCCCGTGCCTATCGTCGCGCGCCAGGCAGAGATGCGCGAGTTCCGGCGCGGCGCACGACGGGAATCCCTCGAGCGTGGCGACCACGCCGCGGTCGAGCGCGACGCGGACGGCGGCGACGACGTGCGGCGCGATGCGGTCGAATCGGGGCATGAGAGCCGCCCCGGCCGCCGCCGCGCGCCCGGCCGGCATCAGGCTCGAGATGTTGACGTGCGAGGCACCCGCCGCGATCACCCGCTCGACGGTCGCCGCCAGGAGGCTGAAATTGCGCGTCGTCACGACGGTGTTCGTTCGCACCGCGCAGCCCAGCGCCGCCGCATGCTCTATGCCGCGAAGCGCCCGAGAGAGGCCGCCGGGAACGCCGCACAGATCGTCGTGGATGTCGGCGGTGGGCCCGTGGACCGAGACGATGAAGAGCGAGACGCCCGCGGCGGCGAGCCGCTCGACGAAGGCACGGTCGGCAAGCGCCCAACCGTTGGTTTGAAGCGATACCGACGGATAGCCGAACGCCCGCACGCTGGCGAGGACGTCGAACAGATCGCGGCGCAGTGTCGGTTCACCCCCGTGCAGGTTGACTCGTTCGAATCCCTGGTCACGGTTCGACTCGAGGAAGACCTCGATATCAGCCGCGGCGACGTCCCCGCCCTCTCGCACCAGTCGATCGCCCCACACGCAGAACTGGCAGCGGAAGTTGCAGCGATCGGTGACGTGGATGCTCAGCTCTCTCATGACGTGCCTGTGTCCATCACGATGACCGGCGGAAGGCCGTTCGACCTTCCGCATCGGGTCCGTTGCCGGGAGAACGGGCGATCGGCCCGTTTCGTACACCACGTCGCGATGCCCGCCACGCCTCGGCCGCTCCTCCCGTGGGAACCCGGCTACAGGTCCGAGCCGTAGGGCATGCACCAGGTGCCGGCTCGGAGAGGCTCGCCTTCACCCTGCGCGCGACCGCGGCTCTGTCGCCGCCCGTGGATGGTGCAGTACCGTTCGACGTCCTTGGCCGCCCGACGTGCGGCGTCGCTGTCGATCTCCGGGCGGAACCCGGAGTGGCGGACGGCCCGATCCCCGAGCAGGAAACCCACGTTGATGACCGTCTGCCGATCGAGGAGCCAGCGGTTGCCGAACCGATGCAGTGCCCCGAGGAAGCGTTCGCGATAGTGCTGGCGAAGCCAGATGACCGCCTCGCGCCGAACGGACTTCCGGTCGCCCACCGCCTGGCCGAATGCCAGGAAGCAGTCCTCGAGAATGTAGTCAACGGCCTCTTCGCGGGTTCGTCGCTCGGCCGAGGCGGCATCGGCGATGCGCTGGCTCGCCACGTCGGCGACAATGCCGCGCTCTTCGTCCGGCATTCGAAGTCCAGGGGGCACGTACGTGAGCAACGGGTCTCGGACGGACATCTCTCCCCTCCTTGCTACGTTTCGCAGCGTTCTGATACCACTCTCCGCGAGACGGGTGACCTGAGCGTGGCGTCGCGATTCCCGGCGGACGTCGTCAGGATTCCGGGCGTGCGCCAGCAGGTGTGTGTCCCGCGCCCAACCCCCGCATTCGGCACCCCGCTTCGACTTCAGCCGACGCCGTCATCGCCGCCTTCAGGTCCACGTTCGGTCGGTCACCCGCATGGACGCGAGCCCGCTCGCCGAGGAACCTCCCCACGCCGTGCAGTCGATCACGGTCGGCCTCCCAACAGTTCCCGAGATCGGTCATCGCGTAGAGGAAGAAGCGGCGGTATCTCTGACGCCACCACACGATCGCGTCGTAGTCGACCCGCTTGCGTCGTCCGAGCGCGCGGCCAGCGGCGAGAAAGCAGTCGGCAAGTACGAAGTCAACTTCCTGCTCTGCGTCCATGTGGGCCTCGCATTGTTTCAGCGGTTGTTGCGACCGTCGATGCGAGAACGCCAATCCGGGCCACCTCGTACACCACCCCGGACCGGACGATCGCTCAGGCGTCGCCGGCTCTTGCGTGGAATGCCGAGGCGCCGTCGGCCGGCGGCGTCCCGTCGATGTCAATACCGTGCTTGGATGGTGGCGCGAAGACGCTGGCAGGTCTCCCGGAACTCGGCCGCGGTCGACGGACGCGCGCGAGGGTCACGCGCCAACGCCCGGCCCAGGAACTCCGCCACGGCGGACGGGCAATCGACGGCATACGTCCGGACGTCGGGCGGGGCGGACTGCCGCACGCGCTGAACGACCGCGTGAGCCGACGCGGCAGCGAACGGATTGCGCCCGGCCAGCGCCTCATACAGCAAGACGGCCAGGCTCCACAGGTCGACCAATGGGTCCGGTGGGAACCCGGCGAACGCCTCAGGCGACAAGTACGTGAGGGTTCCGGCGAGGTGCTGCGACCACTCGTTCTCAGCCCCGGCGGCCACGCGGTCGGTCGCCGCTGCCGCGCGCGCCTCGGTGCCGATGTCGGCCAGGCCGAAGTCGAGGAGCTTTGGCACGCCGTCTTTCGTGAAACCGACGTTGCTCGGTTTGACGTCGCGGTGCAGCACCCCGGACAGATGCAGCCGTTCGAGCACGTCCGCAAGGGCGACGGCCAGGTCGATGGCTTCGGCCGGCAAGAGCGGACGCCGCCGGAGCCGGTCGGCCAGCGTGCCCCCGTCCAGGTACTCCATCACCAAAATCAGTGTCGATCGCCATCGTTCGGTGCCGTGGATGAGCGCCAGGTTCGGGTGTTGAAGCATCGCCATGGCGCGCGCCTCTCGCTGGAGGACGGCCACACGCTCGGGGGCAAGGCGCGCTACGGCCTTCAGGGCGACCCTGCGGTCCAGGACGACGTCCACCGCTTCGTACACGACGCCCATGCCGCCCGTGCCGATCAACCGATTCACATGGAACTTCCCGTGCAGGAATTGCGGGAGCGCCGCGGTGCTTGTGCCGCCCCCGCATCGACAGAGACGGGTGAGCGACGGAAGCACGGCTTTACAGGCGGAGCACAGGGCCGCGGGCTCGTCGCTCCAGTCCCCCGGTTCGTCTGCGTTGAACCGAACGGCATCGCGACCCCGGCCATGTCGCTGATCGCTCAGGCGCCAGTTCTCGACGACGATGGCCGCGTGGCCGGCCATCAGACTCAAGACCACCTGGTCCTCGGCGTCGTACGGCAACTCGGTACGCCGTTCGGTCAGCGCCAACACGCCGGTCGGCCGCTGCCCCCACCACACGAGCGGCACCAGCAGTTGCACGGCACTCTCGACGAGCCACGCCCGGTCGTCGGGAGGCAGCAAGTCGAAGAGCGGGCTGCGTTCGTCGCCGGCAACGCGGATCACTTGTGCGGAGGCGATCAGCAGGCGGCCCAGTGTCGATCTCGCGGAGAGTGACGGCGTGTCCTCCTCCACGGAGACGAAGCGTTCCGCCTTCTCATCGAGCAGGAGCACGGCAACCCGCCGCGGGTGCAGGGCGCGCTCGACTTCTCGGGCCAGCGTCGTCGAGATGTCCCGAACGCCTCGCGCCTTTCGCAGTTCTCCGTCGAGGGCCGCGATGATCCGTGGGAAGTCCGGGCTGCTGCGCAGAAAGAGCCGGTCGATGGCCCGGAGGAGTCGCTGACGGGCTGCAAACAGCACGAGGCCCAGCCCCAGCACCGGAGCGAGCGGCGAGAGCACGAGGGTCGAAACCAGGACGTAGACGGTCTCGTGCCGACGCATGACCACGTAGAGGCAGAGATACGCCAGCGGAACCGCGGACAGCAACAACACGGCCTTCCGCGCCGCCGCGTACCGGGTCGCCCGTCGAATGAGCGGCTTGAGGTCCATCACACGGTGCACGAGGACCGCGTACGCGGTCGCCGGCACGATGGAGAGCAGGAACAGGTAGACGACGACGCCGAAGGCTGGACGATGCGTGGGATCTTCGATGAACGGCGTGAACGGCGACCCGAGAACGACCACCAGAATGGGTGTGAAGCCGACGACGAGCGCCCCGGTGAGGAAGCCGCTCCGGCGCCGCTCCTCCCGCGAATCGAACCGCGACCGCCACAGGAGGAACAGAAGGGCGGGTGCACCCACGCTGAAGAGCACCACCCAGTACCAGCTTCGGGTGGGTTCGAGGCGATCGCCGAACACCAGCAGCGCCGCATGCTGAGTCGGTCCGTAGAGGAGACCGAGGTTGACGAGCGCCAGCGCCACGCCGACGGCGAAGGCGACGGCGGTAAACCGCCGGGAGACCCGCAGGTGAACAGGGTTGGTCGCCGTGTTGGGGAAGGCCGAGACGAAGCGCCACAGCGCGTACGAGAGGAACGCATCGGCCGCCGTGTGCGTCAGAAGCGTCGTCAGCCGCTCGAGTTCGGGCCAACGATCGGCCAGTCCGACGAGACGGTCGGCGAAGGCGGAGGCAATGACGAGAAACAGCCGGCCGAGGCTGCGCGCACGCTGATCGCCGCTGCCTGCCTGTGTCAGGACCACGGCGGCGATGCCGAACGTGGCGAGGCAGGCCACGTGCGGCCAGACGGACCGGGACAACGCTCCGTCGATGACGGCACTCGTGATCGCCGCCCCCGTGCCGAATGCGACCTTGACAGCCGCAACGATCAGGACGAGCGTGAACGTGAACGAAACCAGGCGATGTTCGGCGGGCCTGGGCAGGGGCTCGACGGGCCGGGCGGCCGCGGCAAGCGACGCCACGGTCTTGAAGTGGCGGACACGGGCACGCTCCGACTCGGTGGCGGCGGCCTCGGCCTCGGCCCAGTCGACGGGCCTTCCGTCGGCGATCGCTTCGGCAATCGACGCGAGCCGGTCCTCAGCCATCCTCCATCTCCCGGGCAAGGCGTTCGAGCGCGCGCCGCACCGCGAGTCTGGCCGCTTCCGCCGTCGGCTTGTCGAGGACGAGAGCGAGTTGTTCGTAGCTGTATCCGAGCTCGAGGCGTGCCACGATCGACTGGCGGTCGGCGGGCCGGAGACGCATCACGGCGCGCCGATACAAATCCTGCTGCTCCCGGTCGATCGCGAGAGCGAGCGGGGATTTCCCCGAGTTCGAGGGCTCCTCCTCGAGTTCCGCATGTCTCGGGCGCCGGCCCGCCTGCCTGAACTGGTCCCGAATCCGATTGACCAGCGACCGCCGCAGGTACCCGATCAGCGCACCGTCGCGCTGCGGTTCGAATGCAGGAAGGCGCCTGAGCGTCTGGAGGACCGTTTCCTGCACGAGGTCCTCGGTGTCGACTGCATCCCTCGCCCAGGTCGGCACGCGCCGACGGGCCCACGCATGCAGACGCGGCAAGTAGCGCGCGAAGAGCACTTCGAGCGCGCGGGCCTCACCGCGTCGCGCACGATCGAGGAGTTCGTTGGAGTTGGCTCCGGTGAGCGTCGGACGGGACGGAGGTGTCGCCGGCGCTTGGCTCATAGTCTGCCCCCACGTGGCGAATTCAGCGCAGCGAAGGCGGCATCCGACAGGCGCCGCTCAATCCTAACAGAGGTTCGGACCGTGCGTCGGGCCACCGATCCGAAGTTGTGCAAAGACGACGGCTTGTACGAACGGACGCCGATCGCCGTTCTCCCATGTGGAGGCTCGGGAACCACCGAGAAGGCCCGACCGACCGGAAGAAGGCAGACGATGGAGCCAGTGTTCGTGCCGATGCAGTGGATGGTCGCCGTGGCGGCGGCCGGCGGAGTGCTGAACGCCGTCGTCTCCCACGACGTGCACCTCTGGCCCGCGATGACCACGGACATTCCCGGTGTCCGCATCGCACGGCCCGGACTCCTGCTGTGCGGGGCGGTTGGTGCGCTTCCGGGGGCCCTGCTCGCGCTGGCCGTGCCCCTCCTCCCCGCCAGCGGGGCGTGGCCCGTTCGGCTTCCCATCCTGCTGGGCGCCGTCGTGAGCTTCGGCTTCATCGCCGCCAGGTGGCTCACCAACGAAACCGACAAACGACTGCTGAAGGCGGCCTTGTGTACGGCGTGCGAGGCGCCCGCCGCCCTGCCCGACGCCATTCACGCCATACGAGCCGCCCGGCCCCGTGTGGCCTACGAACTCGCGTGCCGGCTGAGGCCGCGAACGCTGCCGCTCGATCGTTTCGTGGAGGCCGTCCCGTGCGGTCCGCCGAGACGCGACTCGGCGACGATGCCAGGAACACCGTCATGAAGCGGTAGAAACTCCGCCCCCGAACCTTCGCGATGAAGAAACACCCTCAGGGGCGCGGCGTCCTGACCATGCACCACACGTGTGGCGCGGTCCCCGCTCGAATCTCACTTCGGACCGAGAAGCCCAGGCGCGCGTAGAAGGAAACGGACCGGGCCTCCGATGTCTCGAGATAGGCGAGCACCTTCTCGCTGTCGCACACGTCGAGGCCAGGTTCGAGAACGGCGCGCCCTCGCCCTTGGCCCTGCGCGTGGATCTCGGTGCCGACGGCGGCCAGGTGCCAATGCTGCTCGATCGGCCGGTGCTCGTGCAGCGCACGCTCCAAGGTGATTCTGCGCCGCTCGGCTCCGCCGGCCATCGAGACGAGCACGCGCAGCCAGCGTTCGGCCGGGCCCTGCAGTTCGGCGGTGGCCCCGGGCGGAAACCACACGCCAACGGCGGTCCTGTCAGCCAGGCACCAGACGCGGCCCCGGTCGAACCCGGCGTTCAACGCCGCCACAAACCACAGGTGTGACGCGACGGCCCGCACATACCGATTCGGGAACAACCACGTCTGGGCCGGCTCGTTCCCGAACGCGCGTCTCAACACTCGTGCGAGAACCGCACGGTCTGATGGCTTGGCCCGGACGACTGACAGTTCGCCACTCGTCTTCATTGCGTCCCCAGCGCAGCGCGCGCGACGTCACGTCGCCCGACACACAAAGAGCCCTGTTGCAGCGGAGGGATTGTGCCACACCCTTGGACGGGGAGCGCGACACGAGACGGCTGCGGCCGGCTCGCGTGGGTGCAACAATCGTCGACCGCCGGCAAATTACCGGCCAGGAGGCTCGCGGTATGCGGAGTGTGATGTCGCTGGCGTGCGCGGTTGCCATGGCCGCTGTCGTAACAGGCCAGGGGCGGGAAGACGGGCTGGTGTCGCTCGCAGACGCCGAACGGGCCTTCGCGAAGCTCAGCGTCCGGACGAGCCAGCGCGAGGCCTTTCTCGCCAACTTCGCCGACGAAGGAGTCTGGTTCGATCCCGGCCCCTCCAACACGAAGGCCGCGCTGGCGAAATCCGCCGCGCCGACCTCGGCGCGAAAGCGGAGCCTCGACTGGGAACCTGTGACGGGCGACATCGCGCTCTCGAGTGAACTCGGGTACACGACCGGGCCCTACACGCTCACCGAAGACGGGAAGACGATCGCCGAGGGATGGTTCTTCTCCGTCTGGCGGAGGCCGTCCGGCGGGCAGTGGAAGGTCGTGGCCGACTTCGGGATTCCTGTCGCGTCGGGCAGCACGCTCCGGCCGCGCGAGTTCAAGGCGGCCGAAGTGCACGGCGTGCGCCCGGCTGGCCTGGTGGGGGAGGACGCCGCGAAGACCGAGATCGAAACGGCCGAACGGGAGTTCGCCGAGCGGGCAGGCCGCGACGGCCTGCAGGCGGCCTGCCGAGACAGAGGCACCGACGATCTCCGCCTCTACCGACCGAACGACGCGCCGCTCGTCGGGCGCCTCGCGGCCGCGGCGTCGATGCCGTCCCTGCCGACGCGTCTTCAGTGGCAGCCGTCGCACGTCTCGGTCTCGACGGCGGGAGACCTCGCCTACTCCTACGGCGCGTACGCGATCGGCAGTGACTCCGGCGGCACTGCCACGAAGGGGTTCTACCTTCACGTCTGGAAGCGACGGCCCGAAGGCTGGCGGCTGGCCGTGGACGTGACCAACGTGGAGCGCTAGCCGCACCGAGTGACACGCCGCTCGTTCCGTGCCCGCGAACCCGGACCCGAACAGCGCGGCGGCGACCGTCCTCCTGGATCTCGTAGTAATGTAGGGTCTACTCCAGGAGGTCAGCCGTGTCCTATCCTCGCGCCTCGTTCGCCCGATTCTTTGGCCCGGTCCTCGCCGTCCTGCTGGCCGGCGCGATGCCGCTGGCACAGAGTGGGCCGCAGCGGCCCGCCACGTATCCCGGCCTGCCGGGCGAGACGCCGGAGAAGCTCCAGCTTCTGACCGCCGGCTTCGACTACGCCAGGCGCGACGTGATGATCCCGATGCGCGACGGCGTGAAGCTGCACACGGTCATCCTCGTGCCGAACGGGGCGAAAGGGGCGCCCATCCTTCTCACCCGAACGCCCTACGATGCGACGGCACTGACGAGCCACGCCGACAGCGCTCACCTGGGCACGATTCTCTCCGGCTACGACAACGCGACCGACGTGATCGTCGAGGGCGGGTACATCCGTGCCGTCCAGGACGTTCGCGGCAAGTACGGGTCCGAGGGCGACTACGTGATGAACCGCCCGCTGCACGGTCCGCAGAATCCGACGCCGGTCGATCACGCCACCGACACGTTCGACACGATCGACTGGCTCGTGAAGAACGTGCCCGAGACCAACGGCAAGGTGGGCATCCTGGGCATCTCGTACGACGGATTCCTGCCGCTGATGGCGCTCGTCAACCCGCACCCGGCGCTCAAGGTGGCCGTGCCGATGAACCCGATGGTCGACGGCTGGATGGGAGACGACTGGTTCCACAACGGTGCGTTCCGCCAGCAGAACATGCCGTACATCTACACGCAGGAGGCGACGCGCAGGTCAGAGGTGAAGTGGTGGACCAGCCACTTCGACGACTACGACACGTACATGCAGGCCGGATCGGCGGGCGAACTGGGGCGGCGGCGCGGCCTGGAACAGGTCGGCTTCTGGCGCAAGCTGCTCGAGCACCCGGCCTACGACGCGTTCTGGCGCGACCAGGCCATGGACAAGATCCTCGCCGCGCTCCCGCTGAACGTCCCCGTCATGCTCGTGCACAGCCTGTGGGATCAGGAGGACATCTACGGCGCGATCGCGGTGTACAAGGCGATCGAGCCGAAGGACACGAACAACGACAAGGTGTTCCTGGTCATGGGCCCGTGGTTCCACGCGCAGGAGATCGGCGATGGGAGCGCGCTCGGAGCGATCAGGTTCGGCGCCGACACGGCGCTCGCGTTTCGACAGCAGACGCTGGCTCCCTTTCTGGCGCAGTACCTGAAGGACGGCGCACCGAAGGCGGACGTCGCGCCGGTCACCGCGTTCGAGACCGGCACCAACACCTGGCGCCGCCTGCCAGCGTGGCCGGCGGGCTGCTCGAACGGGTGCGGGATCGAGTCGAAGCCGCTGTACCTCGGAGCCGGCCTCACGGCCGCGTTCGCGGCGCCGAAGCCCGGGGATGCGCCGTTCGACGAGTACGTATCCGACCCGGCCAAGCCCGTGCCGTATCGCGCACGCCCGGTGCCGCCGAGCAGCGGCGCGGCCTGGTCGGAGTGGCTCGTCGGCGACCAGCGCGAAGCGTCGGGGCGTCCCGACGTGCTCGCGTTCGTCTCGGAGACGCTGACGGCACCCGTGAAGATCAGCGGGCAGCCGGTTGCCAACCTCGTCGCCGCGACGAGCGGCACCGATTCGGACTGGGTCGTGAAGGTGATCGACCTCTATCCCGACGAGGTGGCCGGCCAGCCGGCGATGGGCGGGTACCAGTTGATGGTGTCGGCCGACATCTTCCGCGGCCGATACCGCGAGAGCTTCGACACGCCCCGGGCCATCGCCGCCGACACGCCGCTCGTGTACCGGTTCGCGCTGCCGACGGCGAACCACGTCTTCCGGCCCGGCCACCGGATCATGGTTCAAGTGCAGTCCAGCTGGTTCCCGCTGTACGACCGAAATCCCCAGACCTTCGTCCCGAGCATCTTCTGGGCGAAGCCGGCCGACTACCGGAAGGCGACACAACGGATCTACCACGCGCCGGGCCAGGCCAGCTTCGTGGAACTGCCGGTCGTCGTCACCCACCTCCCTTTCGCAACACGTAACTGATGCACGGGCACGTTGCCGCCCGAGATGGCGCACCGAAGAAACTGCCTGCATTGGCGGTCAGTCGCGCCACCAGCACCCCGGCTTCCCGCTGGAATGGAATTTGCCCCGGTTCGCCCTTGGACCGGTGTTAGAACGCGCCCGCAACCTGCGGGACGAGCGCCGGGCCCCACTCTGGCAAACTAATGAGCAGCGCCGGTCCGTCTCCGGACGTACGCATGCGACTGGCGGTCCTGCTGGCGCTGGCGGTCCTTCCAGGCATTGTGCCGATCGTGTGGTGGTCCGACGGGATGCTGGTTCGCTGTCTCGCGACATTCGGCCTGGTCGCCCTGCCAACGGTTGTGGTCGTGTTCCGGCAGAGCGAACGGCTGTTCGTGCGAGAGTGGCAGCGGGCGCACGACGCGACGGACCGGCGCGTGGAGGAACGGGCGGAGGAGGCGCTCCGGACGCTGTCGCGCGTGATCGAGCAGACGGACGACAGCGTCTTCGTGACCGACCGGGACGGCGTCATCCAGTACGTGAACCCATCCTTCGAGCGGCTGACTGGATACTCGCGACAGGAAGCCATCGGTGCCACGCCGCGGCTCTTCAAGTCCGATGCGCACGAGGCCCGGTTCTTCGTCGATCTGTGGCAACGGCTCCTCGCCGGCTCCACGGTGCGAGAGGTCTTCACCAACAGGAGGAAGGACGGTCGCCTCTATTACGAGGACCAGACTGTATCGCCAGTTCGCGATGCGGCCGGCCGGATCACGCAGTTCGTTTCGACCGGACGCGACATCACCGAACGCAAGCGGACCGACGCCGCGCTCCGCCGGCTGAACAACAGTCTCGAGCACGAAGCCAGCCGAATAGCGGGCGCCCTGCACGACGAGGCCGGCCAGTTCCTGACCGTTGCGCACATCACGCTGGCGGACGTGGCCCGGACGCTGCCCCCGGCCGCCCGCGAACGGCTCCAGGAGGTGCGTCAGAATCTCGAGCAGATCGAAGACCAGCTCCGTCGGCTCTCACACGAGTTGCGGCCTCGGATATTGGACGACCTCGGCCTCGTCGAAGCGCTGAGATTCCTCGCCGAGGGCGTGAGCGGACGAACGGGCATCCCGATCACCGTGGAGGCCTCCGTCAACGGCCCGTGTCCTTCGCCAGTCGCCACCGCAATCTACAGGATGGTGCAGGAGGCGCTGAACAACATCACCAGGCACGCACGGGCGACGAGGGGATCGGTCGTGCTGAAGCAGGAGGGAGAGAAGATCGCCTGTTCGGTCGATGACGACGGCGTGGGCTTCGACGCCGTGGGCCACGGCTCGAACGGTCACCCGGGCCTGGGACTGCTCGGCATTCAGGGCCGTCTCGAGGCGCTTGGCGCGCAGTTGACGATCCGTTCCGCTCCCGGGGCCGGGACCGAGTTGCTCACGACGATTCAACTGGAGAGATCCGATGCCGCTCCGAATTCTCCTGGCGGATGATCACCGAATCGTTCGCCAGGGCCTGAGAGCCTTGCTGGAGCGGGAAGGGTTCGCTGTGGTCGGGGAGGCAGCGGACGGGCAGGAGGCGGTGCGTCTCGCAGACGCGCTCGACCCCGACGTCTCGGTGCTCGATCTGGTGATGCCCCTGCTCAACGGCCTCGATGCGAGCCGCGAGGTCGTGAGGAACCGCGCAGAATCGCGCATCATCCTGCTCACGATGCACGCCGAAGAGCATCAGGTCGTGGCCGCGCTCCGCGCCGGGGTTCGGGGCTACGTGCTGAAGTCGCAGGCGGCGGAAGACCTGGTTCAGGCGATCAAGGAAGTGGCCCTGGGCGAGATCTACCTGAGCCCGAAGGTCTCACGTGTCTTCATCGAAGGGTACCTGGCCCGTTCCGAAGAGCCGCCGGAGCCGCTGGCGCCACGCGAACGTCAGGTGCTGCAGCTCATCGCCGAGGGCAACACGTCGAAAGAGGTCGCGGGCCTGCTTGGCGTGAGCGTCAAGACCGCGGAGTCCTACCGCACGCGGATCATGGAGAAGCTCGACATCCACGAGACGGCCGGGCTGGTCCGATACGCAATCCGTCGCGGCCTCATTCAGCCGTAGCAGGCCGGCATTCCCGCCGGTCCTGTTGGTCCTCCCCCTCCGGGAAACCCCTCCCGCTCTCCCCGGTGTTCACCGACTTGGCGCTGGCTTCCCCGCAGCCTATTCTCGACCGACGCGCACAAGGAGCACGACATGCCGCTCAGGATTCTCCTGGCTGCCGAGTTCGGACCGGTGCGGCGGAGCCTGGAGACACTCCTCGAGCAGAACGAGGTCGATGTCGTGGGCCAGGCGGCGGACGGTCCGGGCATCGTCGCATTGGCCCGGGTGCTTCGACCCGACGTCGCCATCCTGGACCTCTGCCTCAGCAGGGAAGAGACGCTCACGCTGGCGGACGACATCCGCGGAACGTCCGGGGCCACGCGGGTGATCCTCGTGCAGGGCGATCCGTTCGATGGCGACGTCCATGCCGTCTTCGGTGCCGGCATTTCAGGGGTCGTACTCAGAGCCAAGGTCGCCGACGACCTGGTGCGGGCGATCCGCGACGTCGGACGCGGAGAGTACTTCCTCAGCCCGTGCGCATCTCGCGCCCTCGTGCAGGCCCATCTGAAGCCGAGGCTGGCCGCCGCGCCACCCTGCGGACGCGGGTCGCGGCCCCATGGGATTACGAACTGACGATCGAAGCTCATCGAACAGCGTCGGGAGGCGCCGGCGTCATGGCCCACGGTGGTTCAATCCTGGTTGTCGACGACGAAGAGCCGATGGTACGCATGCTGGGTCTCGCACTGCGCGAGGAAGGGCACGACGTGGTCGAGACCACGAGCCCGCGACACGCGAAACGGCTGCTGCTCGAGCGCCAGTTCGACGTTTTCGTCGTGGACAACATCATGCCCGAGTTCACAGGCCTCGACCTGATCAAGGACCTGGTCCAATCGGTGCCGGACGCGGAGCGCCCGCAGATTCTCCTGATGACCGGCCAGCCGACCATCGAAGGCGCGATCGACGCCGTGAAATCAGGGGTGCTCGACTACCTGCAGAAGCCGTTCGACATCGAACACCTGCTCGCGATGGCCGCGCACGCGCTGGAGGTTCGGGAGATGCGCGCGCAGAATCGCCTGCTGCTGGCCGAGCGCGACGAGGAGTTCGACAACTACGGGATGGTCGGCCGGAGCCGCGCGATTCGGGAGGTGCTGGCCTGCGTGCGGATGGTGGCGGCCTCGAAGAGCACGGTCCTCATCACCGGCGAGACCGGCACCGGCAAGGAGTGCGTGGCACGCGCCATCCACGCGCAGAGCCTGCAGCGAGTCCGCCCGCTCATCAAGGTGAACTGTGCGGCCATCCCCGACAACCTGCTCGAGTCGGAGCTGTTCGGCTACGTGCGCGGTGCATTCACCGGGGCGATGACGAGCAAGCGGGGCAAATTCGCGCTCGCCGACCGCAGCTCGATCTTCCTCGACGAGATCGGGACGATGAGTCCGCTCCTCCAGCCGAAGATCCTGCGCGTCCTGCAGGAACGCGAGTTCGAGCCTCTCGGGTCGGAGCGAAGCGAGCAGGTGGATGTCCGCCTGATTGCCGCGACCAATCGTGACCTCACCCGCATGGTGGCCGAAGGCCAGTTTCTCGAGGACCTCTACTACCGGCTGAACGTGATTCCGCTGCACATCCCGCCGCTGCGCGAGCGCCCGGAGGACATCCCGATTCTGGTGGAGCACTTCCTTCGGAAACATGCCACGCACGTCGGCAGGCCGATCGAACGGGTGGAGGACCGGGCGCTGGAGCTGCTCTGCAGGCACAAGTGGCCGGGCAACGTGCGGGAGCTCGAGAACATGGTCGAACGCGCACTCGTGCTCTCGACGGGCCCGGTTCTGCTCGCCAGCGGCCTCTCGAGCCTTGGCGTCGCGGCGCCGGCACAGGCCCCATCGCTGCCTTCCGCGAGGCTCACGGACAACGTCGCCTGGGCGGAACGCGAGACGATTCGGCAGGCGCTCATCGCCACGCACGGGATGAAGAAGCACGCCGCCGACATGGTCGGCATCAGTCCGCGCGCCCTCACCTACTACCTCGGAAAGCACAAGCTGCTGGACGCCTGAGCCCCGGGCGCGTGCCGCGCAGGTTCGGGCGGCCTCCTGGCGATCTGGCGGGAGATCGGGCGCGTGGGCGATAATCGGCGCATGGCAGATCTCAGTCGTATCGGTGTGGCCATCGATTCGGAGTTGCTCGCCGACTTCGATACGCTGATTACCAAGCGCGGCTACGGCAGCCGGTCCGAAGCGTTCCGCGACCTCATTCGCGACGCGCTCATCAACCAGGCCGCAGGCGCCGACGACGCGCCCGTTGTCGGAACGATTACGCTCGTCTACGATCATCGCCAGCGCATGTTGAGCGATCGGCTCAACGCGGCGCAGCACGAGTTCCACCACGAGATGCTCTCCACGCTGCACGTGCACCTCGATCACGAGCATTGCCTCGAGGTCGTGGTCGTGCGCGGCCGGGCCGGACAGGTCCGTCGTGTCGCGGACACGCTCATCAGCATGAAGGGTGTGACGCACGGCCGGCTGACGCTGACCAGTCCGACCCAGAACCTGCCGGGCTGATAGAATCCTTGCAGATGCCTCGACGTCAGTGGGTGATTGTCTATGCCGGTGGCACCGCGGACGCCACGGTCCTGCGCGACCTTCTCGAAGGCAGCGGCGTGTCGGCCATGCTGGCCGACGAGGTCATGGGGACCATGGCGCCGTTCGTGATCGCGGCGGGCAATGCGCCCGCGGTGAAAGTGCTCGTGCCGGAGGACCAACTGGACGATGCCCGGGACGTCGTGGTGGACTTCGCGGTCAGCTCGAAGGCGATCGGACGGATCGAGGGAGCACCGTGGCGGTGCCGTCGCTGTGGCGAAGAGAACGAGCCCCAGTTCGACACCTGCTGGAACTGCCAGGCGGAGAAGGCGTGAGTTTCGACCCCGATTTCATGCGTGAAGCGCTGCAGCAGGCGCTGAGGGCGGCTGCGGCCGGCGAGGTGCCGGTCGGGGCCGTCGTCGTCCTCGACGGCCGGGTGGTCGGCGCCGGGTTCAACCATCCGATCGGCAGCCACGACCCGACGGCGCACGCGGAGATCGTGGCGATTCGAGCGGCCGCAGCGGCCGTCGGCAACTACCGTCTGACCGGCGCGACGCTCTACGTCACCGTCGAACCGTGCATGATGTGCGTGGGCGCCATGGTCCACGCGCGAATCGGCACACTGGTCTTCGGCGCGCCCGAGCCGAAGAGCGGCGCGATTGCCTCCGCGCAGAGCGCCCACCTGTCGCCGGGCCTCAACCACGTGTTCAGCGTCGTCTCCGGCGTCCTCGAGGACGAGTGCCGCGCGGTCATGCGGACGTTCTTCTCGGACAGACGGCAGAGCCGGACTCCCACCGCGCGTTGACACCGGTCCGAGCCGGTGGCTACCATGACCCTTCTGGACATGCCAACACAGCCTGCGCTGACATACGGCGACGGATGGTTCGCCGAAGAACGCTACCAGTCTCGCCCGTTCCGTTGGATGACACGGGTGGGACGCTGCCGGATGACCGGCCTGGCAGCGTCCGGGCCCGCGCTCCTGCGCGTCACCGGGGGTGTCTGGGGCAACGACGCGGTCCCGCCGGTGCTGTCGGTGACGGTCAACGGCCGCCCCGCCGGTGCCACCGCCGTCAGCGCGGACGTCGGGAACTGCCTGTTTCAGATCGAATCGTCGGACGAGCTCGAGATCGAGCTGACGCTCGACCGGACGTTCTTTGTGCCCGGCGACGAGCGCGCGCTCGGCATGATGGTTCGGGCCGTCGACGTGCTTACGGCAGAACAGCTCGAGCAATCGATCGACGCCGAGGGCTGGTTCGAGTGGGAGCACCACGAGTACTTTCCGTTCCGGTGGATGGGCCTGACGTCGCGGATGCTGCTGCCGGCGCCGCTGCGCGCACGCGGACGGTTCGCGCAGGTCCCGTTGTCGGGTGATTGCCCGGACGGGGAGCAGGTGTTGACGGTTCTGGGTGGCGACGATGTGCTCGCGACTTTGCCAGTCCTGCGCGGCTGGCACGTGTACGACGTGTCGCTCGTGCCCGAGGGCTGCGCGAAGGAGCAGATTCCCCCAGAGTCGTTGACGCTCACGTTCCGTCTCAACACGCTGTGGCCCGTGGATCGGCATCCCGACGATCCCCGCGCGCTCGGGATTCGCGTCGGCCCACTCGAGGTCCACGACGATCGCCATCGCCACCAGTACGTGAAGCTGTTCCACGCGGCGGCGACGAGCCGTGGCGTGGCGGGAGAGGCCGGCGACGTGCTCTCGGCTGCGGGTTTGGTGCGGGGTGTACCGCGTGAAGCTGCCGAGGCCAGCCCGTACCGCGGCCTGCCGATCGACGGTGACGGCTGGTTCTGGGTGGAGTTCGACGACAACGGGCCGTTCCGCTGGATGCGCAGCGAGGGACAACTGCGGATCACCGACCAGGTGCGACAAGGCAACCGGTACTGCGTGCTCCCGATCTTCTCGTCGTTCCGGAACCTCACGCAGGAAGTGACGATCCTCGCCGACGGCCGCCCGCTCCGGACGATCGCGCTGCTCAAGGCCTGGAACTCCTACAGCGTCGAGTTGCCCCCGCCGACCGGGCAGGATCTCATCCTCACCCTCCGGTTGAACAAGATTCCGCCGGTCGTCAGCCACGATCGCGATCCGCGGCCGCTCGGCGTGCGCCTCAGCGATATTTCGTTCCACGACGATCCCGCACGCCACGACCGGGCCTGGTTCATGGCCGCGAACGCGGCGAAGAACCAGCAGGAACTGCGCGACGGCGCGACCACGCTGTCGTCGTTCCCGTTGATGCTCGGCATCGATCTCTACGGCAAGTGCAATATCAAGCCGGCGTGCGTGTACTGCCTCTGGGACCCGATGAAGGCGCTCGAGGGCGAGCACGTCAACGCGGTCATCGACGACCGCACGCTCGAGAACTACGGCGACTTCTTCCGCGGCCCCAAGCAGCTCGTCAACTGTTCGTTCGGCGAGCCGCTGCTCCACCCGCGCTTCGAACAGGTGCTCGAGTTCATGACGTCCCACGGCAAGATGGCCGAGATCTCGAGCAACGGCCAGGCTTTCAACGCGCGCACCGTCCGTGCGCTCGAGGGGAAGCCGGTCTATCTCTACGTCTCGCTCGATTCGGCCACGCCGGAAACCTACGCGCGGCTGCGCAACGATCACTGGCACGAGATCGTCACGGGATTGCTGTTCCTGCGCGACGCGAGACGCCGGGGCCACGGCTGGCCGCGGCTCAATCTCGTCTTCATGCCGATGCGCGCGAACCGGCAGGATGTCGAGATGTACTTCAAGCTGTGCGAGTTGGTGGAAGCCGATCAGCTCGTGCTGAGGCCGCTGCTGTATCTCGAGGCGCCCGACATCCAGCGCGACCGCGGCGGCTACCACTTCGACTACGAGCAGGAACTGCTGGACCGCGAGGAACTGGCTCGCATCTTCACCGAGTGCGGCGTCTACGCGAAGCAGTACGAGGTGCGCGTGATCAGCCAGTTCGACTTCGGGAAGATCGAGGCGCCGGCCATCGGCGAGGGGAGGGTGCACGGGTGACCTACCGGCAGGACACCGCCGGCGTGGCGCGCGCCAAGGAACTGGCCGCGGAGGAACTGGGCGTCGCGCGCGAGTACCTCTGCCGCGAACCGTGGGAGAGCTACTACATCCTCAGGCGCGGCATCCTGCCGTGCTGTCACGGCTCCCAGCCGATCGCGCCGATGACCGAATGGGCGACCGCGTGGAACTCGCCGCAGATCCAGGAAATCCGCCGCTACCTCGCCGAGGGCAGGCTGAGCCCGTATTGCCTCGACAGCTTGGGCTGCCCGGTGGTGCAGCGATACTTGGAGGAGCAGAAGCGCAAGGCGCTCATTCCCGCGCTCGCGCCATCGACGCGCCCGCCGCTGCTGCGGTTCGTCAACCGGATGCTCGGCGGCGTGCCGGCGCGGTTGTACCGGGCGATCCGCCGGTAGAGAAGGGGCAAAGGCGGGCCCGCCACGACCGAGTGGGACGGGCGTCCCGCTCGTCCTCATGCTAGAATTGGAAACTACCTGTTGGCGGCATGCGGAGAGGTACCGAAGTGGTCGTAACGGGGGCGCCTCGAAAGCGTCTTGTCGCGTAAGCGGCACGTGGGTTCGAATCCCACCCTCTCCGCCATATTAAAATCAACAACTTACAGCCATTCGGCTTCGCCAGCGTGCAATAGCGTGCTACGCTGTCTTGAGGCGAAGCACCCATGGCATTGACGCTCTACCGTCGCCACCGGCTCGAATGTGAGGCGGCCCACCCGGAGGATTCCCGCTCAGGCGACTGGGAGGAACACCGGAAGGGCTGGAAACGCTGCAACTGCGGCATTCACCTCTCGGGCTCGCTCGGCGGCAACTTCTCGCGCAAGGCCGCGGGCACCCCCGATTGGGAGAAGGCGCGGCAGATCGCCGACGTGTACGAGAAGGCGGACTCGTGGACCGGCACGAAGGTGGCCCCGGCCGTTCTCGAACCTGCTCCCGAGAAGCCCCGCATGACGATCGCGGACGCCTGCGGCCTGTTCATTACGAGTCGCGAGTCGGCCGGCCTCGCGCCCGCGACGCTGCGGAAGTACCACACGTTCACCAAACAGATCACCGCCTATGCCGACAGCCAGGGCTACATCATGCTCGACCAGATCACGGCTGCGGATATCGACCTGTTTTGGTCGGCCTGGAAGCTCGGGGCGCGCGCCAAGGGCAAGCGGCTGACGACGCTACGGGCGTTCTTCCGGTTCTGCCTGAACCGGAAGTGGATTCCCGAATCGCCCGTCAGTTCGGATATCAAGCCGCCCGTGGGCTCGAGCAAGGCTGCCAACAAGGCCCCCTTCACCGACGACGAACTGCAGCGCATCATCGACGCCTGCGACCAGGTGACCGTCGAGTGGAAGAACGAAACCGGTGTGGGCGCCTGGACCGGCGAGGACTTGAAGGACCTGATCTGGCTGATGGTCTACACGGGCTTCCGGATTTCCGATGCGACGTTCTTCGACATCAAGCGCCTGAAGGGAAATCAGGTCTTCATCAGGGCCACGAAGAACGGTGGCGACGTGTTCGCGTACATCCCTGACTGGTTGCGGGACCGCTTGCTGGCGAGAGCCGAGCGCAGTGGCACCCGACCATTCATCGTCGCACGATCCGTGCGCCTCGAGACGGTCACCAATATTTGGCGGAGACGACTGGCGAAAGCCTTCGAAGCCGCCGGACCGTTCGAGGAGCCCGCCACGCCGCACCGCTTCCGGCACACGTTCGCGCGCATTCTCTTGCAGCGGGGCGTATCGGTCGCGGATGTGGCCGACCTGATCGGCGACGATGAGAAGACGGTGCGCGAGCACTATGCGCGCTGGGTGCCTGAACGGCAAGCCAGACTGACGACGATTCTGAAGGATTCGTTTCAAGGTCTGCCGACACCCAGATTGACCGTTCTCCACGGCGGACGACATTAGCGACCATTGAGCAGACGGGTGTGGATCCGCACGGCGACCGATTCAGGCACCGAATACACCGTGTGCGCTTTCTTGCGGCCCAGCCGGATCTTGATCACGTCCTGTTCGTCCTTCACGAGCAGCCGCACGGTCTCCCGACCAAGCTTCCACAAATCGGCGAGTTCTCCGATCCGGTAGTGGCGCTCGAACGCCTGGCCCTCGGGGGCCGCTGGCTCCCTGCTCCTCGTGGGCGCCGCGGCATTCCGGGTGTCTTGGCCGCCGACAGGATAGTGCTCGGTGAATGGCATCGGACCGCACCCCGCGCTTCACCCGTGAACCTCGGCCCCGTTTTCCCCCCGTCCCGGGTACCGCCCGAAGGCGGTACCCGGGGGAGCTGTGTGACCTACGACGCGGCCTCAGTGGCTGTCTCCTCGTACTCGGCGTAGGCCCTCAGTACGAGATCCCGCATGCGTTCCTGCGCCGCGGCGTCGACGATGGGGCGGAGCAGCGCAAAGCTGCGGCGCTCCCCGTTGACGCTGTACTGGCGCGCCGGGAAGGTGACGTTCCGACCGCCGTTGTTGCGGCGCTCCCAGATCCCGAAGCCGATCAGCTTCAGGCCGTCAAGCGGTCCGCTGGCGAAGTGCAGTTCGGCATCCGCCAGCTTTCCCGGCGGGTTGCCCTTGTCGTTGGCGACGATCTTGACGACGATTCCGTCCATGGTCTGACCTCCTCGTGAAGCCCGCCGCACAGGCGGGCGGTTGTGGAACGTCCGGGTTACTCCGCCGTCGTCCGCGGGTCCTCCTCGCCGTCGATTCCGGGATCGACCGGCGTTTGGAGGCGCTGCCAGAGCCAGTGCTGCAGCGATGTCAGGCCGACCAGCACGGGGTCGGCCGGGGCGAGGATGTGGTGATTCCCGCGGCAGCGGGCGCGCTGCCACGCGAGTTCGCCCGCATCGACCAGGACCAGGCGAGCGCGACTCCGCCCGCTCCCGTTGGTGTGGTCGATGTCGGCCGCTGCGAACCCGGCGAGATCCGACAGCATCGATGCGTAGAGCGTGACCGTCGACGGGCTGTCGAGCGCCGCAGGCGCGGTGGTCACGAACGCGTGGTACAAGCGGCTCTGTCGGCCGATCGTGATGCCGATGCTCGGCGTCGTCGCGATGTCACGCACGGTGTGCCTCCTTTCTGTCGCGTTTGGGTTGATGTCCGCGGGCTGAACCCCTCGGGCATCACGTATTGGCCGAATCCGGGCGAGATCGCCGGAGCCGTCAAGGCCGCCAGCCCCGCGTCGCGGGGTCGGAGCGAAGCGGAGAGCCTTGACGGGCCGGCGGCGAGCCCGAGAATCAGGAACGTGATGTCCGAGGTGCGCACGGGCAAGTGGTCGCAGGCGGCCGCGCCATGGCCGTCCGCGAAGGGTCGTCTGGGTCGTCTGGCGAACGTGCATTCGACTGAAGACGCGCACACAGACCTCCGGCGAAAGGCCGCTGGCTCTGGAGCGTGCGGCAGGTCACTTCGCGACCAGGCGGTCGCGGACGGTGCGGGTGGCCTGGGCCGATCCCGCGTGATGGCGATTGTCGAAACGGGGAGCCGCGGGGGGATGTGCCCGCGCGGCGGCCACCATGGTCAGTTGACCGTGGTGAGGAGGCGGCTGGCGGCGCGGTCGAGGGCGAAGCGTCCATCCTGCCAGGACGTGCGTTGGCTGAGTCGCGTCAGCCCCTGCACGTAGCCCCAGACCGAACGGGGATTCGTCTCGTGTCGTTCCGCCAAGTCGTACGCCTCCGCGGCCTGCTTGTGCGACAGATCGATCCGTCGCATGGCCGCGTCAACCACCGCCTCGCGCGTGGCGCCCAGTTCCTGGGTGGTGGCCCCGAGGAGCAGGGAGCGGTCACGGGCGGTGTCCGCGTCGAGGGCCGCGCGCACGCCTTCGAGCGAAGACGTCCACGCGTCCTGGATCGACGCGCCCACGTGGCGGCGCCGGAAGCCGGCCACGTACTGGAAACCCCAGATGAGGTGATTCGCGCAGACCGCGCGGAACAAGAACACATCCAAGGTCAGGGCGGCGGCGCCCACGTCACTGTTCCGGAGGATGAACCCGCGGAACAGTCCGGCGTGGGACTCATCGGTCGGGTCGTCGAGATCGCGGTTGCCGTCCACGAGGAACAGGAACATGTCTCGATCTCCCAGGTAGGCGCCGGACGGAACGCGTTCGGCGCCGTACTCGCCGTCCTTGTAGCCGAGCGGGAGGTGCCAGGCCGGGCGCAGGGCCATGAGGTCGAGCACCCGGCTGGCCAGCTCGTCGTGGTGGACCCGTGCGTAGCGCGATGATGTGATCGCGTGCACCGTCCACGGGGCGGCACAGTCCGCGAGGAGCTGGTGCTCGTCGCGGCGTTGCCGCTGCAGCCCGACGTTGATCGCGCTGGACGCGATCGTGGCGGGCAGCGTCCGGAGGTACTTCGGGGGCGCGCCGGCGATCGTGGCGAGCTGCTCGAAGCTCCAATGGGTCAAGGCGGCGGAGCGACCGGACGCGTCGTGCAGCACGAGCGCGTCATTCGCCACTGCCTCGGTCCTAAACGCGGGGGTCTCGATGGTGCGCTCCTCGAGGCGGTTGCGCCGAGCGCAAGCCGCCGCGTGGAGCGCCGCGACGCTGTCGTACCGTTCATCGGCTGGGCGCGTGGCCCATTCGCGATGGGCGGTGTGCGCGGCGACAGCGGACACACCAATCCCGTTCATGGGGTGTTCCTTTCGACATGGCCCTGAGGGCGATGGGTGGAAACTGGCTCCACGTCGGGCGACGTGGAGGGGCGGCCGGATTGGCCACAGACGTGATGATCTAAACGTAGGCGCGCAGGCGCGCCATGTCAAGCACAGCCCTGGCGCAGCCACGCCCGGCCTGGGAGAGCTGACACGACGGCGCTAAGAGGAAGTCGCGCTCCTCGTGCGGCGTACTCTCAACTGCTGGCCGAGCCGACGAAACCAACACCGGCCGAGCTGCTTACGGAGAACATTCAAACGCCGGTTGTGGCACTTGCCCAGGCGAAGACCTGTCCCGCACGGGCACAACTCCTTGTTGGCTTGCCGTCTCCGCATTGACGCCAGACGAACATAGTCGCGGACCAGATCTTCGCGGGGCGCGCCGAAGATGACGGTTAAGTCCTGCAGAATGCCCGCGGTCCCGTGGCGCAACTCTCCGAATGGGAGAACGCCATTCCGCCGGCGATGCGAGTGGCCGTAGAGATACGGCACGACGCAGCGTTTAACGAAGCGCAGGAGCGATGGGGACTCAGCGAGAACTAGGCGTAAGCGTGTGGGCGAGCCGAGGCAGAGGGAGCCGTCGTCGAGCTTGTGAAACGATGGTGGAATTCTGCCCCCGGTCTCGGCCACCTTCGGCACCGACCGGGGATAACCGACGGGCACCGTGAGTCTGACGTTGTAGGCGTCCGCGATCTGCTCGCCATTCGGAGCCTCCGCCACGAACGTCAGCTCCCCGGCTATGGTCAATTCGCTTGAAGAACAGGGAACGAGTCGAAGCCCGGGGTACGTCTCGAGCAGATCCTGCACGCACCAGGATGCGAATTGCGCCCGCAGAGCACTAGTCACGCTGCCCCCAAGGGCGTGGTGGGCTCGTCACATACACGACGGGCGTTGAGGCCGGAGTCTGAGGATGTGCCGTTTCAACCCGTTCGAACCGCTTCCGCTCATCTTCGGTGAGGTCGACGTGGAACGTCCGACGAACGTCGGTGGCGACACCCTTGCCCCCAATCGAGCGGGCGAGCCGCGCCACGTCCACCTTCGCTTGGGTGTGCCACGCCCAGAAGTTGTCCTCAAGGCTCGGGTCTCGTGCCCACTTGTCTGCGTAATCCTCAGCCGGGTCTGCGGGATTGGGCACGCGCGGCCGGAGGTCTCGGACGAATCGCGGCATACCGGTGAGAATCTGCTCGAGCGCCAGGAACAAGTCGGCTTCCCCACCATAGGCGTGAGTAGCCAGATTCGTTATGACCATCGAGATTGGCGCCTTGTCGCGAGCCTTTTCGAACATCACATCCCGGTGCCGCTTGAGGAGCTGAATGCTACGCTGCAACGGCGTCTTCCATTCGTACGGCGGGACATCCTCAACCGAGGCGTACACGCTCGCCTCGAGAAGTCTCTTGATTCGATCGGTCGCCACAGGGCGCGTGCGCCCCTCGAACCATGCTGCAAAGCCATCAGGATTGCTGCTCAGGAGCGCGGTCGTGATCTGGTCGTACAAGGGATGACGCCGGTCGGTAATTGCCACGGCTTGAGCTGCGAGATCGTAGGGGACCCCTCTCAGCGCGATCATCCGAATGACACCTGGTTCTTCCGGAAGGCACGGGAGGCTGTCGAGGTGAAATCGAACCTCGTCAGCGTAGGGCAGGCGCCAGCATCGGTGCTTCTCCTCAACCGGCTGGAGGATGCCGTGGGCTTCGGCGTAGTCGCGGATCTCGGCTCCGTAGAGCTCCTTCAGTTGTCGCTGGGTCATAGCGGTCTTCGAGGCGGCGAGGATCGTCACGTGGTCGAGGTCGTAGTCGTCGTGTGGGTTGATGGGACGGACCACGGTGCCGTACCTGAAGGAGCCCTGTGGTCGGACTTGAGGCTCGAACGCTGCGACGCGTGACTCGGCACGGCTGAGCCAGTCTCCCAGTGACCGATGCCGGGCGGCGGCCTTTTCGTAGTAGGACCTCGGAATGTCGAGGTACTCTGCGATCGTGTCTAGCAGCGGCGTGGCGAGCGGGACGTCGGCGATCATTGGCACTCTCCTTCAGGAACAGACAAGACGGGGACAAAACCGCCGCGGTCGTTCACTTGGTCATAGACAAGCCAAGGCATGTCCGCCTTCGGCATGCGCGTACGGCCGAGCTCGACCGCGGCGGAGACGGGCGCCACGGGAAAGACGTGCAACACGGTTCGCTGACCGTGAGCCATCTTGATCTGGTCGAAGAGGAGCCGCAGTTGCGAACGCAGTTCAGAAAGTTGGTGGCGCGACTTCATCATGTCGTTGTGAGGAGTTCCCACCGTCAGCGTCCAGATACTGGCGTTCGGCCCGAGCACCGACGTGATCCGATCACAACTCACGGTCGCGCTGAGCGCGAGAACCAGGGCCGGTGGCCCCGTAGCCGCAGTAGGCGGCTTGATCTCGAATGCAGGTGTTGGAGCGGACGCCGGCCACTCCCATGTCGGCGGCTCTCTGTGCCGCTGATAGATGTCAGCCGGGACGATGTCGCCAAGGAGGGCGCCGAGCAGTACGAGTAACGGTTGCGGGGCGAGGGCAAACACCGAGAGGTGGTCAATACCGCCTGTGGCTAGAGCAGCGCTAACTCGCTGGGTGAACTTTCGGTGCAGCTCCGCCGCCTCGACTGTCCAGAACGACGTGTCGCGATCGATGAACGAACTGTTGATGGTGCCGAGCTCAATAGGGATCTCAGAGGCAGGGTACCGGATGGGGAACAGAGCCACCGCCGTCTCCCGGAAGTTGAGCGGCCGACTGTGGAGACCGATGTTCGCGCCGTAGAGAAGAACGTGACTTCTTTTGTCCTCCGCGATTCCGGTAACAAGTTCGATCCGGCCTTCGTGGGTCGCCTTCCACTGACGGAGGATCGCGGCTTCGTAGCGTCCGCCGTCGCGTCTCTGGTCCAACTTTCGGTGACAGTCGTGGCAGACGAGCATCAGGTTGGCCAGGTCGTTCAGTTCCTCTGGATATCGGATCTCGGTGTTGCCCCTCGGCCCGCCCGAGCTGAAGGCATGGATGTGAGCCTTCTGGGCGATGTTCACTTGCTCCTGGGTGATGGGCGATTTCCACAGCGCTCTGTTACAGCCTGGAAACTCGCAGCGGCCGGCTGCCTTTCCCCAGAGCATGCACTGGGTCTTGGGGAGGACGTGTCTGGTGACGTCAATGGCGTCCACCGTGGGGCTGGTCGTCTGAGCGTCGGTTGGGGGGGGCGAATACCTCATTGCGGTCTCCGGGAACAGATGTTCAACTACAGCGAACAATAGCATGCGCTTGGGCGGACAGTCAACTATAGCGAACGGAGTGCCACTTAAGCGTATTCTTGGAGTATGCTTCACTGTTGGGGGAAGAACATGTCACTGGCCGAACGCATCCGCAGAATGAGGGAATCCGGAGGCCTGACGCTCGACGAAGTGGCGAGGCGGGCCAAGATCTCCAAGACGTATCTGTGGGAACTGGAGAAGGATACGGCTGCGGAGATCAAGCCGTCGGTAGACGTACTACTGCGTATAGCGGCGGCGCTCGGAGCCACTCTCGCGGACTTGTTGGCTTTGCCGACGGCATCCGTGAATGAAGGTGCAGTCGAGGTACCCTCGTCGTTACGCGAGTTCCAAGGGCGAATGAAGAAGTTGGGCACTCCGCTCAGTGATCGTGACATCCGCGATCTGGCGGTGATGAAGTTCAGAGGCGGCCAGCCACAGACAGCCGATGAATGGCACCAACTCTATCTCACGCTCACGGCGACGACCGGCCGGAGGCGATCGCCGTGAGTGATGCGACCTCGGCGTTGATCGCGGAACTTGTTAGATCGACGGATGCCTCCGATCCCACTGCGGCGATGCGAATCAAGGCGAGACATGCCATAGAGCTGTTTCGCTCGACGCTCGGGGAGCCTTCGCTGCCGATCAACGTAGAAGCGCTGGCGAGCCTCCTCGGGATTAGCCGTACGAACGAACGTCCTGTCTTCAGCGATGACGCCGAACTCGTGAGCATGCAGGACGGGAGAGTCGCTATCCGTGTCAACCCGGACAGACCCGAAACACGTCGTCGGTTCAGTCTCGCTCACGAGATCAGCCACACCTTTCTTCCCCACTATCGGAGCAAGACATGGTGCCGCACTGATGCACGATATCGGCGCCGTGAGAACCCAGACGATTTGGTCGAGATGCTGTGCGACGTGGGTGCGGCAGAATTGATCATGCCCGTCCCGTGGTTTCTTCGGGACGCAGGCCTGGTTCGGACCGGCTTTCAGTTGGTGCAGCTAGCCCGAACGTACGGCGTGTCGCGAGAAGCGGCCCTCCGCAGGTTTGCCGAGGCGCACTCTGGCTGCGTCGCGGCAGTGTTCTTCTCGTGGAAGCTGAAGCCCGCCCAAGAGAGGACGATCGGTCGGCTCGAGCCGAATCTCTTTGGCACCGATCCTGTTGAGGACGCGAAGCGCGCGAGGAGACTACGAATCGACTATTCCGTCCCAAGCCAAGGCTTCGCCGAGGCGGGTCACTATCTTCCGCCTGACAAGTCTGTGGCAAGCGAGGGGCCGCTCTTTGAAGCTGCGGTGATGGGGGCGCCGTCTGAGGGCGAGTGTCACTTGGACCTGGGTTCGGCGCGAGGCCGTTATCGAGTAATGGTCGTTCCATTGTGGACAGACGACGCCGATCTGGGCCCACAGGGAGAAAACGGCGTGGCAGCGGTCGTCGAACCGCTCGACGGTCGCCGGCATTCCGAGGAACAAGCACGGCAAACCGGCACTCTGTTGGGCTGAGCGGACAGACGAGGACTACCGTGAGTCCATGGGGGCGACCGGCTTCCTCATCTTTGGCCGTCTGACCATGTCGCGGTTGCGGTTGCGTCCTGCATCCTCTTGGTGGCGATATCATACTCACGCCTCAACATCAGGGGTCCGTGTCTTCTAGTCACGAGAATGCCGTTCCCGGCAATGGTGACTGCGGCTGCCCGCTTGTTCCAAATCACACGATGAGTCCGCAGGACCGCGGTCGCCTCTGGTACAAGGCTGTGGATTTCCCGCAGTTGCGCCCACTGTTCGGCGGTCGCTGTGGCGGTGACGCGGCTGTTGACGACAATGTCTTCCGCAGACACGACAACATCCTTGTAGTCCGAGAGCTGCCGAAGATAGGTTTGTAGGCGCTGAACGCCATCGCGCGGGTAAACGGGGACAGGGGCCAATGCCGCGAACACCTGGTCGGTGATCGTCTCGATCGCCTCCGCCATCGGCAGCATGCCGGCCGCCTGGCGCTCCCGCTGGTCGGGCGTTCCGTGCTTGGCGATCCAGTCCGCGATGTAGCGCTTCTTCTCCTCGTGCAGCGCTAGCTGTGCCGCGCGTTCTTGCTGGTTCCGTTCCTTCTTGGCTTGGAGGTCCGCGCGGAACCGCCGGTGGGCTTCCGGCGGGACGTCCCGCGCGAGCCCCTCGTCGGTCGCCACGTCGAAGTACACGCGACGTTGGTCGGTCGCCAGGACGCAGCCCTTCGGCGAGGGGGCCGGATGGACGAGTGCCCGCTGCGTCTTGTCCTCCAGGAAGGCCTCCGCGAGCTGCGAGCGTCGGTCCCGTTCTGCGTCCCGCTTCTTCGCCCGGGCGACGGTGCGCTCGGCCTGGTAGACACGCTCGAGTTCGTGGTTGCGGGCGGCCTCCCGGAACAGGTCGTCGAGCGTCGGCGGGGCGTCGTAGGTCGGCGCGGCGTCGACCCGGACCACGCGCTGGTCGGCGTCCATCTGGAATCGGGGCCGCAGCTTCAGACGAGCCACACCCTTCGCATCGACGCTCACGAGGTGCAGACGGGTCGCCGGAACCTGCACGTTGACCTCTTGGACGGCGCGACCGTCGCCGCCGGCCAGCAGCGACGCCTTCCGGCCCGCCTCCGAGAGCTGGTACACAGCCACCACCGCCAGTGCGTGTCCGGCGTCATGGGTCGGGACGACCGTGGGAGCGCCGTCCGTGACGAGCTCGGGTCGGCGAATGGCAGTGCGGGGGGCGGAATCCATATCCACGTCCTTCCTGGATGGGCGGTCCTGACGGTTCCGAACGCCGGGCGGCGGTCTCGTGAACGAACGTGCCCGAGGCAGCGGCCGTGACGGCGGCTGCCTCGGGTGACGATGAACGGGTCAGGACTCGACATCGACGCGGCTGTACGCGTCGAGGATCAAATCCCGGACACCGTCCGGGGACACCGGCTCTCCGTTCGCGGGGCGCAAGAGCGCAACGCTCCGGCGCTCACCGTTGACGGAGTACTGCCGGGCGGGGAACGTCACGTTCTTCCCGCCATCGCGACGTTCCCAAACGGCGAAGCCGATGAGGCGGAGTCCGCTGAGCGGACCCGCACCGGCTTCGAAGATCAGTTCCGCGTCAGCCAGCTTCCCTGAGGGACCGCCTGGCTCGGTGCGGACGACCTTCACGGACACCACAGTGCCTTTCTCCTTGGCCACGGTATCCTCCAAGACTGCCGAGGGCCTGGGCCGACGGCAGCGGCTATGTTCACCAGGGTCCTGGGACGCTGGCGAACCGGGTGAACGCACGGCCGTGTGGCGCGTGCGTGGTCGACGAAACTCACGGTGAATGACTGCGCATCGTCCCGCTTCCGAGCAGGCCGCCGATCGGCTCCCGCCCGTAGCGAAGCGCGTGCTCCAGCTTCGCGATCAACTCCCGCTCGGACCACGGCGGCTCGCAGCGCGCGTTCCAGTCGGCGAGCACCTGCAGCGCGGCGTCGGTGTCCAACTCAAAGCCACGGGCCAGGCGACAGCAGACGCGGAAGGTGCGGACATCCCCTCGCTGGCCTGCCACGGCCGGCGGGACCGCCGACAGGTATCGTCTGGCGCGGTCCATGATGGAGGCCTCGGACACCGACGCCTGTGGCGTCGACGCCGGCCGGTCGTGACCAACCATCAAAGCAGTCGGCGTCGGGAAGTCGCCCGGTCCGTAGACGGCCCTCGCGGCCCGGTACTCGACCTTGACGACCGGGGCCGGCGACCACTTCCGATTGAGGAAGCCCGGCAGACGCATCGTCTGCGAGCAGGCGGTCGCTGCAGGGTCCGCGCCCACTTCGGGAGCAAGCCACTTTTGCAGGCGTTCGACACCCTCCGGCGAGAAGCCTCGCACCCGCCAGAGGATCTGGAGACGGCCAGGCGATGAGTGGACGACGCACGACAGGGCCGGCAGGTCTGTCCGCGTCGCCAGGCGCTCGACCACGCGCGGCGCATCCTCATCCTCATCCAGGAACACGTGGCGCACCGCCCGGACCGCCTGCCTCGTGCGCTCCCTGCGACCGGGCGTCATCGCGTTGACGCTGACGTACACGTTGAAGCGGTAGGCGTTCATCACGCGCATCCATGCCTGCCACCGGGGCTCGCAGAACGTCGCCAGCGGCGCGACCCGTTGTGTCACTCGCCCGGTGTCATACGCCTTCAGGAACACCGCCACCCAATCGTCCGGTTCGAACGCCCGCCTCAGGAAGTCGGCCGCCGTCTCCTGGTTCGTCATACCGCGCGCTCCTGCCCGTCTTCCGCGTCATACCGCCGCTCGAGAACGAACCGGTCGGTGTCGCCGTCATACCGGTCCACCGCCACCATTTCGGTGACCCGGCGCCGGCTGCCCCGTCGGGCGACGTGGACGACGAGGTGGATCGCCAGCGCGATGGCCTCGCGGATGCTCCGGTGCGGCAGGCCGACGTTGGCGGTTAGGACGCAGTGCGCCAGGCGAGTCAGGGCCTGCTCGGCGGAGTTGGCGTGGATCGTCGTCAGACTCCCCAGATGTCCGGTATTCAGTGCCTGCAAGAGGTCGAACGCCTCCGCCCCGCGCACCTCGCCCACCAGGATGCGATCCGGCCGGTGTCGCAGCGTGGCCCGCACCAGGTCCGCGATGGTGACGGGCGGGAGCGGCGCCTCGTGTCCGAGCGGCGCCTGAGCCCGACGGGCCTCGAGTCTCAGGAGGTTCGGCTTGTCCAGGTGAATCTCGGCGGTTTCCTCGATCACCACGATGCGATCGGCGTCGGGGATTCCTGCGGCGAGGGCATTCAGGAGCGTCGTCTTCCCCGTGCCGGTGCCCCCTGAGATCAGGATGTTCTGCTGCGACTCGACGGCCTCGGCGAGTCGGGTGGCCAACGCGGGCGTGACCGCGCCCACCTCGACGAGGTCGTCGAGGGTGTACCGCCGCGTGAACTTCCGGATGGTGAGCGCCGGTCCGGCGACCGCGCACGGTGGGAACATCGCGGCGACCCGCGAGCCATCCTCGAGCCGCGCGTCGAGCAGCGGCTGCACCTCCGAGATCTCGTCCCCGCAGGCCCGTGCGATGTTCTTGATTGCGACGGTCAGATTCCGGGGCTCGAGCGTGCGCCCGGGCACCGGGGCGAGGGCCCCGTCGCGCTCGACGAAGACGCGCCGGCCGCCGTCGTTCACCATCACCTCGGTCACGGTCGGATCGACCAGGAGATCCTCGATGGGCCGGAGGAACGGCAGGATGCGGTCCAGGCTGCTCACAGCGCCCCCTGCGCCAGGTGGTCGAAGTAGCTGGTGTGCACGTCCAGGTAGTGCGGTTTCAGGTAGCAGAGTTGCGGCGGCAGCGGATTGAAACCGTCATACGGCAACGCGATGGCCTGCGCGTTCTGCAGCTCGGTGAACACGCGGGGCGCAAAGATGTACTCGTGGTGCGGTGCATAGCTCTTGCTTGCGCCGAGCGTCTGCTTGGCCGCGGCGGCCCGCCCGGTGAGCAGGGAGACGTGCGCGCTCTGGCCGGATTCCGACAGGCTGTAGTGCGCCTTGAGACGATCCCGCCGGCCGCACAGTTCCGCCGCCGTTCGGGCGGTGAATTCGTCGCTTGTGGCCAGGAACAACTTCGTCCGGAAGCACTGGAGGAGGGTGCGCCAGCTCTCCTCGCCGGGCAGGGCGGATCGCAGGGAGCTGATGCTCTGCGTCGCGACGATCGGAATCAGCCGCGCCTGGCGCGACAAGGCGAAGGTTCGCTCGTCGCCGGTCGGGTCGGTTTCGCCCACGGTGGCGAACGCGTGGTACTCGTCGCAAATGAAGAGCAGGTCGCGCCAGATACGCTCGGGATGCGCCGAGATCTGCGGGATCCGCTGGAGCACGGCGCGCTGGAAGTCGAGTTTGAGCATGACGCCCAGCGCGCGGGCCAGGCCCGGGTTCATGCCGACTGGGAAGTTGAGTGCCAGGAGATGGCCGGTCTCGAGCAGCTCCTCGAGCGGCGGCAAGGGGCGCGGCGAGCCCGGTGGGGGATCGTCCAGATACGCGCTTCGGGGCGGACAGAACGTCCGGTGGATCGCGGGATTGTCGTCGAAGAGCGAGAGGAACACGACGACCCCCTCCGTGATAGAGGATCGGAGGCGGTGGTCGAGGCGGCTCCACCCGTGCTGATACCACCGGTGGACGGCGTCGAACAGGTAGCGACGCTGCGCCCATCCTGACCCCTGGGCCCGCTGCACCTGGTACGGCACGTGGTGGGCAGCGAGGTATTCATCGAGGTCCGCTTGATAGGGGTGCGCCATGTGGTCGGGCCCTTCGGCGAACCACAGCGTCCACGGGGCGTGCGCACACTGCCGCCGATAGTCCTCGACGGGGACGAGGATGGCCTCCGGCGGCTGAGTGAGCGTGGTCTTCAACTGCCGGATGTCGCGATCGATCTGCGTGTCGTCCAGGACGTAGCGGTAGATCTCCGACAACGTGGTGTACCCGTCCGTGATGCGGCGCAGCAGGATGACGAACTTGAGGAGGTCGGTGTAGGCCTGCTGCCAGAACGGTTCCTTCGACTTGCCAAACAGGTTATTGAGCAGGGACGCGATGGCGTACGCCACGGCGTAGGGGTCGAGGTCGTTGTGGAGCGGGTTGTAGCAGACGTCGCCGCCCAACGAGATTTCGAGGTAGTCGTTGCTGCGGCCGGCCCGGTCGAGAATCGCGCGCGCCTGCTTGCAGAAGTCGCCCTTCACCTCGAGGAGCAGCCCCCCAATCTTCCGTTCCCGATCGTCCGCTCGCCACCGCAGCAACTGCTCGACGTAGGGATACATACAGGCGGACGTCTTGCCGGTGCCGACGGCCCCCAGGATCATCACGCCGGTGTAGA
Source organism: Vicinamibacterales bacterium (assembly GCA_036504215.1). Taxonomy (NCBI): domain Bacteria; kingdom Pseudomonadati; phylum Acidobacteriota; class Vicinamibacteria; order Vicinamibacterales; species Vicinamibacterales bacterium. The sequence goes on from DASXVO010000040.1 coordinate 123,159, forward strand.
GCCCCCGCTGCGGGATCGTGAGCCACGTGGGGGCGGGCGCCCGGCCGGGCGTCGTCTCGAAGTGCCGTTCCCCGAGCACGAGCGTCGGCGTCGCCCGGTGCTCGGGGGCCGGATACGCCGGGAGCGCGCGGCGCCGCACGGCCGGGCTGTGACGAGACGCGGCGATGGCGAGCAGCGAGAGGACCATCGACGCCGCCACGAACAGGGTGCTGAACCAGAGCGTGGCGTAGCCGTAGCAGAGGACATCGAACACGAACGGCTTCCGCACATAGATCATCTGGAGCAGCACGTCGTCGGCCAGGCGGACGGGGTAGGCGTGCAGACCCCACGTGCCGACCGCGGCGGCCACGATCATAGCGAGGACGACGCGCACCTGGACGACGCCTTGGAGCATGGGTCGGGCTCCTCCTTACGAGCGACCAGGGACAGCCGTCGCTGGCCGCGTGACGGCGAGGGTCGAGGCCGGCTCGCGGGTGTCTGGGGCCGGGCCCTCCGAGCGGTGATCCGCCTTCATAACCGACGGCCGAGGCGCGCCCGAGTCCGGATGGTCCGCCCGCCATTTCACGAAGTCCTTGTCCTTAGCGAGCACGGTGTCGATCATCTCGTTGAGCACGTACTCCGTGGGCTCGCCGAGGAACTGCGCGTACGCGTGCAAGGTGTCGTGGTTCTCGCGGTCGAGACGGGTGACGAGACGGACCATCTGCTTGCCGCGCGTGCGAGGTTTGATCAGCGACATACGCCCTCCTTCACCGAGGGTCGAGACGACGGGTTGCGGCCGGCGTTCGGCGCGGGTGACGCGCCGTCCACGGGACCGAGTTCGCGGACGCCATGACGAGCCGTGACGGCGGCATCAGGCGCGGCCGATCAGAGGACGACGTGGACAGGGGCAGCCGGGCGTGAGCGACCCCCGGGGGCGGGGCGGGGCTGACCCGCCTCCCAAACCGGGGGGTCGCTCACGCCCGATCCCCTCCACCAGCTACAGGCGACGGCCGCGGATGGGCGGCTGAAGACGCCGCCCACGACACGGCAGCCCGACATCACGCAACTCGCGCCGCCAGGAGCACTTCCCGGGGCCCTGGCGACGTTTTCCGCCACGAGGCCGCTCGATCGGCGTCACTCTGCCTGCCTCGCCAACAGGGGGAACACCTTACTTCCGTGGGCGTTCCCCCACCCGTTCCCCCCTCCTCGTGGTCAGGCCGTGCCAACCAAGGGAGAGAGGTGCAGGTACTGATGGGGCACCACCTGGCACTCCAAGCCGGCGCGTCCTCGCTGGATCGCGTCCACGACGACCGTGGACATGGCGGAGTGGACCACGCGATCGCCGCCCTCTCGCCAGCCCCGGTAGAGCGACCGAAACCGAGGGGCGCTGAAGTCGCGACGGGCGGCCTGGAGGCGCTCGGTCTGGCGACCATCGCCGGTCCGCATCTCGCGGAAATACCACAGCAGTTCGTCCGCGATGTCCGGCCGGACGGGCTGCGTCAACGCCTCGCGAAACGCCTGCTCGTACGCCGGGATCGAGGCCTTCAGGTGGCGAGGCACCAGCACTCGCAGCCGCCACTCCGGGAGGGCGTAGAGCAGTTCCGCATGTCGGTGCAGGAACGCCCGGAAGTCGATCGGCACCTCGCGCGCGGCGAGGTAGACGAAGACGTGACGGCCGTCTGGGGCCACGCCGATCGGGAGCTTCTCGAGGAAGTACCGGGTCGTGGTGGTGCCACCTCGGCCGAAGGTGACGGAGGGCAGCTCCGTGGGCCGCAGGCTCGTCGTCTCGACGAAGTGCTGGACCTTCTCTCCCTCGGTCGCCAGCCAGGTCAGATCGCGGTGTGCCAGCACGTGGTCGAGGACGATCAACCGTTCAACGGCGCGGCCAATCGCAGACGGCCGACGGAACCGCGCGTCCGGCTCACCAATGGCCCTGTAGAGCGCCTTGTGGTGGACGTGATAGACGCGCGCCTTCCCGTGCCCGCAGCTATACGGGGTGGCGTAGCGGCGGGCGACCAGGCGGCCAAAGAAGTCGTGGGTCTTCTGACCGCGCACGATGCCCGCGTACGTGCAGTACTGGCGGGCCAGGCACACCCCCGCATGGCGCAGGACCGCGAGGAGGAATCCGGTCTGCCGTGCCGTGAAGCCGAAGTCCGCCATGCGCTGCAGTTGCTCGTCGTAGGTCACGACAGGAACTCCTCGGTCACCCGCGGGTCGAACGGCCGCCCGCCACCGGAGCGGCCGGACCGACCGCCCAGGCGCCCCAGCCCGGAGGAGCGGTAACACGTGAAGCCCGACCGGGCCTTGGCGGCGGCCATGGCGCCCCGATAGTGCGGCGTCAGCACCTCGACGTCCTCGATCGCCCAGCGACCGTCCGGTTGCTCGTATTCGATCCGCACATCCGGGAACTGGACGTGATCGTCGACCTCAGGGAGATCGTGCGCGCGGGCCCAGTCGGCCACCGTCGGCACCTCCTCGTCGTGGTCCGGTCGTCCGGCTCGACGGGCCCGGTTGCGCTCCTGCAGGAACCGCTGATAGTCCCGCTTCAGCTCGTAGTCCAGGACGACACGATGGACGCGGCCCCCGGAGGCGGTGAGCCGCTCGGCGGCCTCGAGATAGGCCCGGTAGGCGTGACTGTCGTGGGTCAGTTCGCGGGGCTTGACGGCGCCCGCGTAGAAGGCCTGCTCGCGACCCTCTCCGGCGATCCGGTGGCGTTCCAAGAAGTCGCGCCCGCGTTCCGTCAACGTGACCAGGGTCGTGCGCCGATGTCCGACGATGTGCGGCAGCGTCCGCACGAGACCCGCCTCCCGGAGGCGGTAGACATCGCCGCCGCCGGCGTGGGAGCGGCGTCCGGATTCCTCCCGGAGATCCTCGGCGGGCACGACGCGAAACGCGCCGACAGTGGCGAGCGTGCGGACCTGGGAGCCGCGCAGGCGGTAGGTCTGACCGTGGAGGCGAACTCGTTCACGCGACGAGCCGCGAGGCAGGCGCAGGTCCTCGGCAAAGACGTCCCGCGGATCAGTTCGACGGACGTCCCGAGGTGCGGATGGGCCTCGACCCGATCGATCCAGACCCGGACGTTCGCGGCCATCGTCACGAGGGTCGAAGTCTCGATCCATACGTTCGTCATCCCTACGAGTCGAGCCGTTCCCGGAGGTCGTCTAACGCGGTGTCTGGCGTGCCCAATTGCCGGTCGAGGTGCTGCAGCTTGCGGCCGGTATCTCGGAGGAAGAGCCACCGCGCGCAGGCGTAGAAGACCGCGACAAGGTCGAGGTACAGGAGCAACGTCGCGACGGCGATGGCGAGCCCGTGGCGCCGAAACAGGAGGCCCTTGAAGCGCGCGAGGAACGCCAGTTCCCCCGCGAGCCAGGCCGCGAACAGGAACACGGTGAGCGCGGCGAGGAAGGCGACGTTCTTGACCATCACCGCGGCTCCTCGAAGGCCTGGTCCACGCGGAAGTACCGGATCTCCATGCCGAGCGGATTCACGCGAACGAACTCGTTCGGCACGTGGTCGCGAAAGATGAAATCAATCTGGGCGACGAAGGTCTGACGGCTCCGTTCGTGCCGGGTGCCGGGGGTGTACACGACGCGCTGGAACGCGACCGAGGCCTTGTACGGCGGCTTTGCCAACTCGCTCAGGCTGACGTTCTGGACGACGACGTCCACCTCGTCGGCGGACCGGCTGGCGACGAAGGTCTCGATGGCCCGGCTTTGCTGGTCCTGCGCAATCGTCGCGTCCGCCAGGGACTGTTCCAGGAACAGGAGCGAGTCGGGATACTCGCGCTCGACCGTCGCCCGTATGCGGCTGAAGTGCTTCACGACGAACTGCGTCAGGAAGTACCGAATCTCGGGCGCCTGGGGCTGGTAGGTGGTGGCGTCGTACTGCACGGCCTCGGCTCGCCCCACGGCGTCGATGCGGACGACCAGGGGCTTCACGCGGGCGTACGTGGAGGCGATGTAGAAGTCCAGGCCGAGCAGGCCCAACGCGAGCAGCGAGACCAGGAGCAAGGCGATCTTGAGATACGTGTTCATGACCAGGGCGGAGCCGTACAACTCCACAAACTGCCGCTTGGCGTTCTCGAGCGTCTTGGGGTGCAGGTCGGCGACCGTCATCTCCATGGACGGGGGCTCCATCACTGGAAGAAGTAGTGCCGCAGCAGTTGATAGGCGACCCAGACGACGCCACAGGCGAAGCCGAGAATGACCGCCGTCAGCACCGCGATGACGAAGAGCCGCGTGAACACCGGCCCAGACTCGGTGTGCGGCACGGGATCGTGCGAAAACTGTCGAGGCATGGATTGAGCCCTTATCGTCGGAACAGACGCGTCACATTCACACTCGATGGCAGGACGCTCTCACCGCTACGGCCCGAGAAGATTGAACTCGTCAGCGACGGCACCATCAGGATTCCGAGAACAAACGTGCCGACCACCGCGAACGCCTGCAATCCGTAGATCCCGTAGTCGGCGGCCGTAATCGTCGGCGGCAGCGTGGTCACGTACCGGAAGACGAACTGCTCGAAGATCATCAGGAACGCCACGGCCACGACCGGGATGAACGAGTACTGGATGAACGACTTCAGCCAGCCCCAGAACAGCCAGTCGAGCTTCGGCACAATGAAGAACGGGACGAAGATCGGGCCAAGCAGACCGCAGACCGCCGTGGCGATCAGGCCGAACGAGACCACCCCCAGGGAGACGGCCTTCGCGATGGCGATCAGCAGGAGCACCGACCAGTAGATGAGATTCGCGAGAATCGCCCACGCGTCCGGCTGCAGGAAGTGGTCCGACAGCTCGTCGAAGTGGTGGTAGATGTTGTCGAAGGCCCTCGCCTCGAGGACGCTCAGGAAGAAGTGGGCCTGGTCGGTGATGAGGTTGCTGAACGAGAGACCGATCCCCGGGATGGGGGCCTGGTAGAAGGCGATGAACGCGTAGCCGAACGAGACAAACAGCAAGAGCTTCGCGAAGTCGAACATCTGCTCGGCCAAGCCGTCCCGGGAGAACATCATGGTGATGCCCTGCCAGGCGATCACGATGGTGGCGAACGCGATGAAGAGCTGGTACCCGAAGCGGAGGAACTCCGGTTCGTAGACCGTCAGCAGGTTGTCGATGGCCCCCTGCACGGTCGGCAGCAGATTGAGCGCAGGTTGTGGCGGCACCGTTGTCTCCTCCTCCGTCGTCTACCGCTGCTTCCAGGTCCTCAGGGCGTCGCCGGTGCCGGCCACAAACGCCTCGTTGACCACCTTCGCGGCGCGCCACTGGACGATCTGCATGTTCAGGGTCGAGGCCTCGCTGTCGCGCATCCGCTTGCTGTCCACCAGCAACTGTTCGAGGAGCGCCGTCAGCAGCTGCGTGCGGGCCTCGCGCTGCCGCGTGCCGATGAGCCCCGCGCCGCTCATCTTGTCGAGAATGGCGGCCGTACTCTGGTCGTCCGACGGGTCCACCACGTCGGCCTCCAGCGCCTCGATGGCGTCGAGTTCCCGCCGCCCGTTGAAGCGGTGGCGGCCCGCATCGTTGGTGCCGGCGATGGCCGTCGCGTCGGCCGCGTCGAGGGTCGCCAAGCGGGCCAGGAGCGTGCGCTGCGCCGTCGGACTGAGCCGCGCGACCAGATCGAACGCTGCGACGACGGGGTTCGTCGCGGCCGTGTAGGCCGCGCCCGTCGTGTCCCCGTAGTTCAGGGCGGCGTGGTAGGCCCGTGAGAGCGCCAGGAGGTCCGGGCTCTCGAAGTCGTGGATGCGCCACTCCGGCGCTCCGGGCAGCCGGTACTTCGCCAACGACGTGAGCGCGCTGAGCCGCTGCGCCATGCGCTCGAGCTGCAAGCGCTGGCTCTGTTGCGTGGCCCGGAGCGACTCCTGGAGGACGGCCGTGAGTGCGTTTCGGATGGTGACGGCCGGGTCGCTGACCACGAGTTGTGCCTGGGCTGTGGATACCCCCAAGGCGATGATCACCGACGCGAGCAGTAGACGGCGCATGATGTCCCTCCCAAGGCCCGACACTGGGCCGCTGTCGTGCCTACCGCTGTCGCCACGTGCGCAGCGCATCCCCCGTTCCGGCGACGAATGCGTCGTTGACGGCCTGGCCGTCCCGCCACGTGACGAGCTGCATGTTGAGGGCCTCCGCCTCGGTGTCTCGTTGACGTTTGCTGCGCGCCAGGAACTGCTCAAGGACGTGCGAGAGCAGCTGGTTGGCGGCCATATCCTGGCGCCGGCCGAGCAGCTCGCCGGCCGCGATCTTGTCGAGGATCGCGGTGACGTCGTGATAGCCCGCCTGGTTCGTCAACACGTCGCGCTCGAGGCTCTGGACGGCTTGCTGGATTTGGCTGCCGTAATTCCGGAGGATCGCGGTCTGGTGTCCGCCGAGCATGGCCACCGAGTCGGTGATTTCCACCGTCGCGTACCGTCGCTCAAAGGCGGTGCGCGCGGCGGCAGGGACCTGCGCGAGGACGGCGGTCGCCGGCTCCAGCGGCAGGGCGCTGGCGAGGTACAACTCGCCGCCCGGATCCCCGCTCGTCATCCCCTGAATCCACGGCCTTCCGAATTGCCATCGTGACGGGTCGAGGCCGCGGATCTCGACGGCCGGGATCCGGTACTGTGCGAGACTGGCGAGACCCTGGGCCATGCGTCGCAGGGTCAGCAACTGCGACACAAGTTGCTGGTACTGCTGCTCGGTTCGAATCGCGATCAGGATTGTCTGGACGAGGTTGCCCGGGTCGATGACGACAAGTTGGGCGTGCAGGGTCGTCGCCGCGATGGCGACGAGCAACACGGTGACGCAGACGCGGCGGGCCATGATGTCCTCCTCAAGACTCCGGCACGAACAGTGGCTGATACGCCGGCAGGTCGAAATCCGTCGTGACGTAGACGGCCACGCGGTGGCCTTCGCGGATCGTGATCGTGGGCAGGCGGTTGAGGAACCGGTTCATGACCTGCATCGCGGCCTGGGCCGTCGCCTCCGTCGCCCCACCCGCGATGACCACGGTGTGATCACCAGTTCCCGACCCCACCCCCGAGGTGGCCAGATACTGCGCGAAGCCGGAGATCAGCCCGACGGCCGCCGCGGCTCCGAAGGTCGAGAGGTAGTGCTGGTTGACCTTGTCCCGGAGGCCGGCGTCACCGATCTGGTTCAATCCCTGAAACTGATTCAGCGCGTACGTGCTGCCGTCCGGGAGGATCAGTCGATGGAAGGCGACCGCCAGCCGCGTCTCGCCGAAGGCCTGCACGGGCTTCGTCTCTCCCAGCAACCGGGCGCCAGCGGGAATCAGGACCCGCCGGCCGCTGTGGGAGTAGAGCGGCGTCGTCACGAGGCAGTCCACGGGAGCCGTCGCGCCCCCATCGAGACGATTCGTCAACACCGTATCGATGAGCGTGCCTTCCAGGACCCGGTAGAACGGCCCGGTGTCGGTCAACGGCTCCGTGTGCCCGGGCGTCGTCTGGGCGACCGGCCGTGTCAGCGACTGTGGCAGCGAACTTGGCATCTGAGTCGCCAGTGGCGCCGCGCCGGGGACGTTGTCCGTCGGCCCGCCGACCGCCGTCCGGGTGCGCGCGGTCGCGCGCACCGCCGCGTCGGCGATCTCGTCAATCGAGGGCGTCGAAGCGACTCGCTCACCCGCGCGAGCGGACGCCTGTACCTGCGGCTCGTCCGGGCGTTCGCTGGCTGGCCGCCGGCTCATGACGACGTTGCCGGCGAAGAGGCTTTCGTAGTCGCGGCGCTTCTTCTCGGCGACGATGGGATCCTCGGCGGCGTGGCCCGCCTGCGGCTCCAACGGCGGAGCCGCGGCGGGCGGGGTGGACCGGAGTGCCGCGGCCTGCTCCTCCTGAACAGCCTGGGCTTCGAGGGCGCGGAGGCGGTCCTGGTAGTCCCGCACACGACCCGCGCTCGCCGGCTGGATCGGTGGGGGAGCTGACTGGCGCGTGCTCTGGGCCGGCTTGCCCGTCAAGAAGATGATGACGAGCATGCCGAACGCCAGCGCCGCCATGAGCCAGGTCTGCAGATGACGGGGCAGGGCGGGGCGCGGCACGGGCCGATGGTCGGTCACGGTCGGCGTGGCGGTGGGGTCGGGGGACTCCGCCATGACTACTGTCCTTGCTGGCCAAACAGCAGGCGCTGGTCGCCGAGCGCCAGGTACCCGCGGTCGAGGACCTTCGGCACGACGTAGGTGCCGCCGTGAACCTGGAAGTTCACGACGGCGGCCTTGCCGTCCTTCAATTCGTACAGCGCCGGCAACTCCTGCGCGTCGGTCTTGATGTAGGTGAACTCGCCGTCGTGCCAGATCGCCCGCACCAAGAAGGGCTTGGCGTACTTCGGCGCGCCGTAGACGAACTGCAGGTGCGAGGGGTAGTCCTGTCGCTGGGCGGCGATAGTCTCAGTCGCATGGCGTTCGGCCGCCTCGGTCGCGGAGCGAGCCTCCGCCACTTCGGCCTTCAGACGCTCCACCTCGGCGGCGCTGTAGAACTTCGTCCTGGTGGGCGCGGCATTCGGATCCGCGTTCACGTATACCTTCAGATCGGGAGTCGCCGCGCCACCCCGCTCGGTGAGCAGGAACGAATAGACGGCCCCGCTCCCCGTGACGAGGTTCAGGTTGGTGGAGGTCCCTTCCTTCGCCGGCTTGACGTGCGCCATGTTGTGCGTGGCGCTGATGATCCAGAACTCCTTGTCGCCGCAGACCACGTCGAGGATCTCCTCGCCCTCAGGCAGGACGATCATCGTGGTGAAGCGGACGCGAGTCTGGAGCGGAATGACACTGCGTGCCGAGGCCGACACTTCACGGACGCCCGCCGCCGACGGATCCGGCGGGTGCTGCGCCGTGGCCTGTGCGCCGACGAGGAGCAGTCCGAGTGCGACCGACAGGACTCTCATGACACACCTCCCGGGCTAGGCGGACGCCGCGAGCCGATCGATGCCCGCCTGGAAGCCAAACTCTCGGAACATCGCCGCCACGCGGTCGTTGTCGACCGGCGTGTTCGTGTAGATCCAGTAGCTCTTCGGATCGACGGTGAGGTTCAGCACCTTCGTCAGCCCCGGTCGTTTGAGAAGGATCTGCTGGCGAGGGGCCAGGCCGGTCAGCAGGTCCAGTTCGGTCGCGTTCAACTGGAACAGTTCGGCGTAGCGCGCCCGGTCGAGCGCGGGGTTGGCGAGCAGCAGCTTGGTCGGGCAGCTCTCCACCACCGTCCGGAGCAGGTCGGCCGAGGCGAAGTCGTCGATCGTCTGGGTGGCGAGGATCATCGCGGCATTGCGCTTCCGCCACGTCTTCAGCCCTTCCTGCACGTAGGCGCGGAGCGTCGGGTGCTGGATGAAGCGCCACGCTTCGTCCAGTACGCAGAGCTTGAGCGTCGCGGCCTCGGCCGGGTCCTGCACCCGTGCGGTGACGCGGTGGATCACGTAGAACAGCAGCGGTTCGAGCAGCGACGGGTACGCGCGCATCGCCTCGAAGTCGAAGACCTGCAGGCGGTCGAAGGTGAGCGTGTCGTCGAGGTTGTCGAAGAGCGCCGCATAGCGTCCCCCGTCGATCCACTTGTGCAGGCGTCCGGTCAGCGCGCGCGGGAGCAGGTTGGCGAGCGTGAACAGGCGCCGCTGGCCCGGATCCAGCACGTAGAGGTTCTCGACCGCGTCGTAGACCTCGCGGTCTTCAAGGTCGTTGAGGCGGTAGCCGTCCTCGCCCTCGAGGAGCACCTTCACAAAGGCGTGGAGGAAATGGAGGTGCTCCGGGGTCGAGTCCAGGGCGAACGGGTTGATCGTCACCGCCTGCTGACGGAGGCCGACCTCGACGTAGCGTCCCTCCAGGAGCGTCGCCAGCTTGCGGTAGCTGTGGCCGAGATCGAGAATGACCGTGAGAGGGTCGTATTTCTGCGCGTGGGTGACCAGGAAGTTGAGGAGGAAGCTCTTGCCGCTGCCGGTGGCCCCGAGCACCAGCGTGTGGCCGACGTCCTGCACGTGCAGCGTGAAGGCGTAGGGCGTATGATGCGGCGTCTCGAAGACCGCCAGGGCATCCCGGTGGAGGTGCGGGCACACGCGGTGGCCGCCGTCCAGCGTGAAGAGGACGCCGAGGTCGGCCGCGTTGGTCTCCAGGAGCGCCAGGCGCCGGAGGTTGTGGGCGCTGTTGCCGGGCACCGTGCTCAGCCAGGCGTTCAGCAGGTTGTAGGTTTCCTCGAACAGGCTGCCGTCGTGGACCGCCACGACCTTCATCGCCTCGGCGGCCTGGTGCTGCAGCGCGCGGGCGTCCTGCCCGTGGAGGACGAGTGTCAGCGACCACGTGCCGAAGAAGTGGCCGTGGACTTCGAGTTCCGTGAGCGCGTCGCCCAGTTGGCGGACCGTGGCGCTCGCTGAATCGTCCACCAGCATCTCCTCGGGTCGCGTGTCGGGCGAGACGTAGTTCACCAGCGACACGCGCTTGTTGAAGAAGTGCCGGCGCCGTGTCTGCAACTCGCGCCGCATCCGGTCGCTGGGCAGCCGCTGCCACTCCAGGCACGCGATGAGTTCGCCCGGGATCGTGTAGAGATCGCGGAGCAAGAACGCGAACGTCTGGCTGGGCGGCTCCTTCGTGGACAACACCTTGACCAGGCGGTGGCCGACGACGAGGTGGTCGCGCTGGCACTCGACGGCGGAATCGGCCACGAAGTAGTCGAGGTGGGTGTCGTACGCGAGGGGCGCTCCGGTGGCCACCTCCGGGTCGTAATTGAGGAGGCGTCGGAAGAACCGGAAGGCCTCCGGCTTCGAAAGCCGCGCCGGGCCGAACTCGGCCATCTGCACCTCGAAGGCCTGCGCGTGATGGTGCAGGATGCCGATCGCGCGATCGAGGTCCGCCTCGAGCAGCGTCAGGGTTTCGGCGGTCGAGAGCCAGCGCCGCAGGGCCTGCCGCGGCTGACGCCAGACGTCGCGAAGCGACGTGGCGGTCCGCTGCGAGGACGGCGGTTCATAGAGGAGCACGAGGTAGAGTTCAACCTCGAAGAGTTCATGGCGCAGGCTGTTCAGATGGGTGACGCGACGTTCGATGGCCTCGCGGGCGACGGGCTGGGCGCAGGGCGAGGATTCGAACGGATCGACGATCCGCTTGACCAGATACTGGTAGACGCGGCAGTGTTCATCCAGCAGGCGGAGGGCGGCCTCGAAGCGGTGGACGAGGGCCCGGAGTTCCTCGGGCGTCAGTCCCTCGTAGTCGATGCCCCGGAGGCGATACACGACGCCGACATGACCGCCTTTCGTGAGGAACGTCGTCGAATCAACGAAGCCCCAGAGGGCGAGCAGGGCGTTGACGCTGCCGGCCTCCTGGTAGTCGTGCAGGATCCGCCCGACTTTCAGCATCGCCGGACCTCCAGGTCGACGGGGCCGCACTTGCCCGGGTCGTACCGGTCGCGGTGCCGGGCCGAGGCGAGGAGAATCCGGAGCATCTCCGGGTCGTGGCTCCCGGCCCAGAGCGCGAAGCCGTAGAGACCGGCGAACATCAGGACGCCGGCCAGGAGCGAATAGAACAGGTTGAAGGTGGCCGCCCCGAGCAGGAGCGCGAGGAAGAACAGGCGGCGGTCCACGCCGCCGATCGTGAGCGGCCGGTGGAGCGCTTTGTAGACGGGGCGGTACGTCTGGCTGTCTGCCATGACAAGACCTCCGGGTCGCGACGACCCGCGTGAGATGTCAGAACAGCCAGGCGAGGAACTGCGCGGCAAAGAGCGCGAGTCCCCCGCCAAAGACGATGCCCGAGATCTGGCGCTTGGCGCCGCCTTCACCGAACATGAACATCAGGCCGCCGATCACGATCGCCACCAGGGCGAGTGACCGGGCGAGCGTGCCCGTAAAGGCGGCCTCGAGGTTGGCGGCGGCGCGCTCCCAGGGGGACTGCGCGAACACCAGGGCGGGCATGAGCAGCAGCGCGGCACACGCCAGGGCGGCCGTGCGGCGGATGGAACGGACAACGTCGCTGGACATTGGGAGCCTCCTGCGACAGTATTTGCAGCGTTGAACCGATAGTGAATCTACAAGCACACGCATGTCAAGAGAAAAAAGACCATCGCAGTCCACATTAAATGATGAGTTGGGGCGCCTCCTGGGTTCCCGGCGCAGCGCACGCCTGCAGCGCGTGATGCGTCAGACCGGACTGCCCGCCGAGGCCCTGCTCGATCTGGCCATTGAAATGCTGGATCTCGCGAGTAGACGCCTCTCACCGACGCCAATCCAGCGAACGGCGGTCGGCTTGGGCACCGCCCGCTGGCGCAACGTCAGCCCGGAGGAACGGAGCGAAACGCTACGCCGAGCGGCGCAGGCCAGGTGGGCGAAGACGGCGGCGGAGCGCGAAGCGCAGGGAAAGAAATAGCCGCCTGACAACTACAAGCTAACGCACAAGAACCGCCAGCATCCCAGTCCGCCCCAAGCGGCGGACATCATGGGTCCGACGTGCCCGTGCGGGTATTTGCTACCCATCAAGAAGGCGGCGAAACGAGTAGCAGCTACCCATTTAGCTGTAGAGCTTAGAGCGCTGAATTACCAAAACATTAGCAAAACATGAGATCAGAGACCTGGTCCGTTCCCTGCACTTGGGCTAGGCAGCCAGCGGTGTAGGCGAAGAGAACCGCGCAGCCCCGGGAGAACGGCCATGAAACGACCCACGACGCATCCGTCTGCTCGGAAGCCGCTTCAGCGCGAACAAAAGGGGCCACTCCGGTCCCATCGGGCGAAGGCGCCGCAGAATCAGGAGGCTGGTCGACTGCACGAACCGTGGAGGAGCAAAGCGCTGGCCAGGGTCGCCAAGCAGGCGCGCGGGTTGAAGTGGAGTCGGTCGCTCCTGTTGTTGCTACTCGAGGAACTCTACGTCGGCGACGAGTTCGACGCCCTCGTCGGCCGGCCGGAGCAGCTGTCGGTCGCCCAGTACCCCGAGGCAATCGCCGTGGCCATCGCCCTCCGTCACAGCTGGCGGCTGGATGATCTGGAGCGGATCGTCAGAGATCTGGTTCCCGGGCGCTAATGCTAATGCGCTCTTACCAGGAGTTCATCTCGGCTTCCCACTCGGCGTTCTCGCCGTGGGACTCCAGGAGGTAGACGTCAATCGCCCACAGGACGTCGCGAGCGTGCTGCATCTGGACCAACAGGCGCGGATAGTCAATCCAGAGGTGGTCAACCACAGGCACCCGTTCATGCTCGGGACGCTTGTCGATGCCGAACTTCTCTCCGTGGTACCGGAAGCGGATGCCTTTCTGATCGACCGAGTGGAAGTCCAGCACCATCCGCCGCGCAAACTCGATGTCGAAAGATTCCCACGTCTCCTTGGGAATCCTGGCCTGACATTCCCTTTCGGCCGTTTGCCACAAGAAATCGAGATTGTGTGTATTCTTGACGTCCTCGATGTCCTCCTTCGGCGCATTTGTGGTTGCGTCCTGCAACCAACGGGCATGGAAGATGACGTACTTGAGCGCTATCTCAAGGTAGTGACGAAAGAGGTAGACGCCGGCGACGCCTTCGATCGCTGGCCGCAAGTGCCCTTCGACGACACCCTGGACAATCGTCTTCGCTGAATCGAAGTACGCGTCGTCCCAACTCGCGTCGACCTTCCACGGGCCGCTCGGGACGCGAAACACCGGGACATATCCGTATTTCACGCACCACGGGACCTCATCAAGCGCATCTCGATTGTCTGGGTGAGTCTCATCGGCGTCGTTCATGGTCGCCATCATAACGAGCGGCGCCCCTTTTGTCAGCGACCCTGACCTCCCCTTTCACCCTTCCGCGGTAGAATCACGCGCAACTGTGACGGCGACGTCGCGTCCGAACTCGTGAAGGCACCCTATGGCGACGAACTTGGAGCCGGGAGAATTGCTGATCGAGCGAATCTACTGCTTCGCCGAGGCGCGCGAGGTGGATAAAGCCGTCTTCGCGTGCCTCCGACTCGCGCGAGAGAACACGGACACGTTCAACGTCATCGTTTTCTTGCGCGAGGCCTATCCCGACCGAACTCAGATGCAATCGGCTTTCCAGGCTGAGACGCTCCATTTGAATCAGGAGGCACGACGGGACATCTGGAAGGCGACACAAGACCGGTGGATAGAAGAACGAACGGTCTCGCCCGAACTTGTGGGCGGCGAAGAAGGCAGAAGCGTGCTCGCCATGGGCGTTGGCGAGATGGAACGCGACATTGAACAGATGGAAGCTGGCATTCGGGACCTTGCCCTGCCGCCGGGCTTGGGTGAGTACGACGCGGCTGCCTTCACCGACCGCAACCTGCAGCTAAAAGGGCAGATGCGGCTGAAGATCCGCGCCTGCCAGCAGGTTCTCGAGCGCGTTCGAACCCGATGCGTTTACTACGCCACCCGGGTTCAGGCGCAGATCGCCGCCGAAGCGCGAACCTCAGACCTCGTCGGTGAGGTTCAGCGCGAGGTGCACAACTTCTATGCTGAGAGGTGCGATCTCGCCTATCAGAGCTTGCGCAAGGCCGCCAGCCTCATCGGCTCCACGGACCCGGAGGATCACGCACTGCTCTTGACCTCAGTTCGAAGAGCGATGAAGGCAGTGGCGGACTACCATTACCCGCCCGTACAGGCGCCGGTGTCGTGTTCCGACGGGAACGCTCGTCTCCTGGGCGAGGAGCAGTACCTGAACCGGCTCCAAGAGTTCTGTGCGCGGAATGCGGGCGCCGGATCCTCCGGGTCGCTTCTTCGAACGGAGCTGGAGCACCTGACCCTATTCATGCGGCGCCTTAACGACGTGGCGTCGAAGGGTGTGCATGCCCAGGTGTCGGCATCAGAGGCACGTCAAGGACTGCTGGGCGTCTACATGTTCCTTTGCAATCTGATCGCCCGACTCTCGGCGCCTGCCAACGTTCAACAACCGGGGGACTGAAAGGCGCGGCGGAAGAGAAGCTCACAGCCATCGCGGCCAACGACGCCGGTGTCTGGCAGGTCGTTTTGCGAGGCCGAGCGGGTGAAGGCACACACCATATGGCTCTGAACTCGCACTTCGTATCCAGGTTCCTCACGGAACCATGGGAACACGACCAGCGAGAACTCTGGTACTACGACTTTGATCGGGGCGAACTCCGATCCCAGTCATCAAGGTCGCTGTTCGCACGAGAGGGCGTGCACTCCTCCGAGATCGAAGCGCGACTCAACCGGTACATTGAGACCCCGATCGCGGCCGCACGAGCGCGGCTATGGGCGTCGGTCGGCGACGTGTCGCAGCAACTTGAATGGCCGCTATTCAGGGCTCTTTCATTGTTACTGCTGCTTCAGCCGCTTCGCGCTACTGATGCGCTCGATGGCCCAGCTACGGTCGAGGACGCGCTCAGCAAGCCGGAGCGGGACATCGACGGCCTAGCGTCTGCGATAGGTGACCGGTATCGGCTGATGCGGATCACCGTGAATCGGCGAGCCCCGTTGTACTATCCGGCCGACGGCTGGTTTCCACTGGTGGGCACTCCGAACGGCGGCACGTGTCCACTGGGTATCGCGATTCCCTTGAGTGATTCACATGCCTTCATCGGAGTCAGGTCCTCTGTGGACCTGGCGCAGACTGAGGCTTGGACCATCAACGGTGCAGGCATCGTGTCGAACTACTCAGTGGGATACAGATCGTCAAAGGTGGTGGTGCACCCAGACGCAGTGAACCACGTGCCGGAGCATGTGCTTGTCGATGCAATCCGGTCCGCCCGCGCGGGCGTTGAGCAAGGGATCGCCCTCTGTGCGGAGCTGGCACGTCTTGTAGAACGCATGGACGATATGTATCGCGTCTGAATGCGGTGCCCCGGCGCGCGCCGAGCCGGTTGACTGCGAACGTCGGCCTGGTCCCCGATCCACGACAGCAAGACTGAGATCGGACGGTCGGGGTGTTCGTGCGCCCGCGCCCGCCCCGCCCCGCCAGGCTCCCGGTGTGATCGACGCCAGGACCTACTTTGACCTCCCCTGACACCCTTCCGCGGTAGAATCAGCCCGCAAGTCCCCGGCCCGGCTGTCGGACGGTGCCGAATCTGCCCGCAGGCTTCGCATGACCAAGCTTGACGATCTCACGCCCAACGCCGCCGTCCGCGGCGTCCTCCCGGACGGCCTCGTCACCGTCGTCAGCGTGCAGTGGTTCGGGTCGGAAGCTCTCGAACTCACGTACAAGACGGCCGCCGGCAAGGTCGCGAACGAACTGCTCTATCGCGATGACGAGGCGCGGCTCGAGATCGTCGAGCAGGGACGGCCGTGGAGCTTCGACGGCGACGGCGGCTTGTTTCGGCTGGTGTCCGAGGCGCAGCGAATTCGCCTCGCACACCTGTTCGACCCCGTTCTCGCCGTCCACACGTCCGTTGTCGAGCCGCTGCCTCACCAGATCACGGCCGTCTACGAGGCGATGCTGCCGCGCCAGCCGCTCCGGTTCCTCCTGGCGGACGACCCGGGCGCCGGCAAGACCATCATGGCGGGCTTGCTGATCAAGGAGTTGATCGCCCGCGGCGATTTGCAGCGGTGCCTCATTGTCTGCCCAGGCAGCCTCGCCGAGCAGTGGCAGGATGAGTTGTACCGCCGTTTCCACTTACCCTTCGAGATCCTAACGAACGACAAGCTCGAGGCCGCCAGGACCGGCAACTGGTTCCTGGAGGCGAACCTCGTGATCGCGCGTCTCGACAAGCTCTCGCGCAACGAGGACGTGCAAGAGAAGCTCAAGGTGCCCGACGGCCGGTGGGATCTGGTCGTGTGCGACGAGGCACACAAGATGTCCGCGACGGTATTCGGCGGCGAAATCAAGTACACGAAGCGCTACCGCCTCGGACAACTGCTCTCCACCCTGACCCGGCACTTCCTCTTGATGACGGCCACGCCGCACAACGGCAAGGAGGAGGACTTCCAGCTGTTCATGGCGCTCCTCGACGGTGACCGCTTCGAAGGGCGATTCCGGGACGGCGTGCACTCCTCCGACGTGTCGGACCTGATGCGACGGATGGTCAAGGAGAACCTGCTCAAGTTCGACGGGACGCCTCTGTTCCCCGAGCGCATCGCCTACACGGTCCCCTACCGGCTATGCGACGCGGAAGCGCACCTGTACAAAGAAGTCACCAACTACGTGCGCGAGGAGTTCAATCGGGCGGAGGCGCTCGAGAACGACAAGCGTGCGGGCACGGTCGGCTTCGCGCTGACGATTCTGCAGCGACGACTCGCGTCATCCCCAGAGGCGATCTACCAGTCACTCCGACGCCGTCGGGAACGCCTCGAGAGCCGGCTGAGGGAATTGGAGTTGCTCGCCAGGGCGGCGGAGGTCACCCCGGCCCTCATCGCCAGCCAACCCACGCTCGATGCGGATGACGTTGAGGACCTGGATGACGCGCCGGACAACGAGGTGCAGGAGGCCGAGGAGCAGATCCTCGACCAGGCCACCGCGGCGCGCACGATCGCCGAGTTGAAGGCCGAGATCGCGACGCTGCAGCGGCTGGAGGTGCTCGCCCAGGCCGTGCGGCGGAGCGGCCAGGACAGGAAATGGCGGGAACTGGCCACCCTCCTCAGCGAGATCTTCACCTCCGCGGCCGTCGCCAATCGCGTCGCCGAGGGGCCGCCCCCATATGGTGCCGGCCCGATCGCTCCCCCCGCGTCGTCGCCAACTCAGAAGCTGGTGCTGTTCACCGAGCACCGCGACACGCTCTCGTACCTGGAAGGCCGCATCACCACACTGCTCGGCCGTAAGGAGGCGGTGGTGGTGATCCACGGCGGCATGGGCCGCGAAGATCGCATGAAGGTGCAGGAAGCCTTCCGGCACGACCCGGAGGTCCAGGTGCTCCTCGCGACCGATGCCGCCGGGGAGGGCATCAATCTCCAGCGCGCGCACCTGATGGTCAATTACGATCTGCCCTGGAACCCGAACCGCCTTGAGCAGCGATTTGGCCGCATCCATCGCATCGGTCAGACCGAGGTCTGCCACCTGTGGAACCTGGTGGCCGAGGAGACGCGCGAGGGCGATGTCTACCGAAAGCTGCTGGAGAAACTCGAACAGGCGCGGCAGGCCCTGGGTGGCCAGGTCTTCGACGTCCTCGGCAAGCTGCAATTCGAAGGTCGTGCCCTCCGCGACCTGCTCATCGAGGCGATTCGGTATGGTGACCAGCCGGAGGTGCGAGCGCGCCTGACCCGCGTCGTGGAACAAGCGCTCGATCGCGGTCAGCTCCAGAGCCTGCTCGAGGAACGCGCGCTCGCGCACGACGCGATGGACGTCAGTCGCGTGCAGCGGATTCGCGAGGACATGGAACGGGCGGAAGCCCGACGACTGCAGCCGCACTACATCGAGTCCTTCTTCCACGCCGCCTTTCAGCGCCTGGGTGGGACGTCGAAGCGCCGCGAGCCGAGGCGCTACGAGGTGACGCACGTACCGGCGGCCGTGCGGAGCCGGGACCGGCTCATCGGCATCGGCGAACCGGTGCTGCCGCGGTACGAACGCATTGCCTTCGAGAAGTCGCTGGTCGCGCCGGTCGGCCAACCGTTGGCCGCCTTCGTGTGTCCGGGCCACCCGCTGCTCGATGCCGTCATCGACCTCACCCTCGAGCGGCATCAGGATCTGCTCAAGCGAGGCGCGGTGCTCGTGGACGAGCGCGACCCTGGTCTGCAGCCGCGGGTCCTCTTCTACCTCGAACACGCGATTCAGGACGCGACGCCCACCCGGAGCGGCGACCGGCGTGTTATCTCCAAGCGAATGTTCTACGTCGAACTGGCCGCGGACGGCACGGCGCGACACGTCCACTACGCCCCGTACCTCGACTACCGGCCGCTGGCGGAAGGGGAGCCGACCGTCGAGACCATCCTCCACCGTCCGGAGTGCGCGTGGATCACGCGAGAGATCGAGCAGAAAGCGCAGGGGCACGCCGTCGCCCACATCGTGCCCGAACACGTACAGGAGGTGCGCGGGACCCGGCTCGGCCTGATCGCCAAGACCGAGGCCGCCGTCAAGGAGAGGCTGACCAAGGAGATCACCTACTGGGACCACCGGGCCGAGCAACTGAAGCTCCAGGAGCAGGCGGGCAAGCCGAACGCCCGGCTCAATTCAGGCGAGGCTCGGAAGCGAGCCGACGGGCTCCAGGGGCGGTTGCAGAAGCGGTTGGAGGACTTGAGGCTCGAAGCGCAGCTTTCCGCGCTGCCGCCCGTCGTGCTCGGCGGTGCGCTGGTGGTGCCCGCGGGTCTGCTCGCCGCAATGACCGGCAGGACCGAGCCGGCCGTGACGCATCCCGTTGACACTCAGGTCAGCGCCGCCCGCGCACGCGCCATCATCATGGACGTCGAGCGCCGTCTCGGCTTCGACCCGACGGACCGGGAGTTCGATAAGCTGGGCTACGACATCGAGAGCAGGGTGCCAGGGACTGGAAAGCTGCGGTTCATCGAAGTCAAGGGACGGGTCGAGTCCGCCGCGACGATCACGGTGACGCGGAACGAGATCCTCTACTCGCTGAACAAGCCGGACGACTTCATCCTGGCCATCGTCGAATTCGGCCAAGATGGCACCCATCGCATCCACTATTGTCGCGAGCCGTTCCGCCGTGAGCCGGACTTCGGGGTGACGAGCGTGAACTACGACTTTGGCGAACTGTTGGCGCGGGCGGGAGAGCCGCAATGACGGCTAGGCTGAGAGTCTTCGTCAGCTCGGTTCAGAACGAACTGGAGGATGAACGCCTCATCGTCCAGAACCTGGTGAACACCGACGCGTTCCTTTCGTCCCATTGCGCACCGGTGCTCTACGAGTTCGAGCCCGCTTCCCCAGACCGGGCACTCGAGGGGTGCTTGACCGCGCTGAACACTTGCCAGGTGTACCTGCTCATCGTCGGGCTCCAATACGGCACCATCGTCGACGGGTTGTCGATCACGCACGCCGAGTATCGCCGCGCCAAGGACCGCACGCTCCCGGTGCTGGCCTTCATCAAGGGGGACCGACGAGTCAAGCGCGAGCCGGGCACGACCGCTCTGCTCGACGAGCTCGACGCGGACGGCCCCAAGTACAAGCGCTTCGGGAACGTGATCGAACTGCAGAAGGAAGTCCGCGCAGCGCTGGTCAGGCTCCTCCGCGATCGGTTCGCGATCGCGCCCACGAGCGACGAGAACGAAACGGCCCATCAGACCATCGAGGCGACGTCTCCGTTCGAATCCCGGCAGGTCGCTCGGATGCGGTGGCGAGATCTCGAGAGGGTTGTCGCGCGCCGACTCATCGGCGTGGCCGAGCAGCGCCAGCCGGACGGGATCTCCGACGAGGATCTCCTCACCGGCGTGTCTCTCCGCGGACTGGTGTGGCACGAGGCGTCGTCGGGGGAACATTACGCCACGGCCGCCGGGATCGTGCTCCTGGCACGTGATCCCTCGGCGGTCTTTCCTCAGTGCCGCATCCTGGCCGACGCGTATCGGGGCGCCGAACCGGACGGTGATCCTCGGGACCACGAGGATATCCGCGAGCCGATGCCGGTCGCCATTGAGCGCGCCCTGGCGTTCATCGATCGCAACACCCGGCATCCGATGCGCGTCGTTGGGCTCAATCGCGTCCGACTGGACGAGTACCCGGCGTCCGGGCTGCGCGAGGCGCTCGTCAACGCCGTGGCCCACCGACAGTATGAGGACGCAGGGCGCAAGATCATGCTCGAGGTCTTTGCCGACCGCGTCGTGGTATCGAGCCCCGGCCTGCCGCCGGCGCCCATCACGTTGGCGGCGTTGCGGAGAGGCAAGTACCGGCCTTGTTCACGCAACCCCGTTCTCGCGCAGTGCCTGTCCTACTTCCATCGGATCGAGGAGCGTGGCAGCGGGTTCCGCCGTATGCGCGACCAGATGCTCGACCACGGCCTCGATCAGCCGTTGCTCGGGACGGACACGGGCTATTTCCAGGTCACGTTCCCGGGACCGGGCGACAACATCGACCGCCTGCGAGTTCCAGAGAAGCAACTGCTGATCGGTCCCGCGGTGGAAACACAGCTCAATGAACGGCAGCGGAAGATGGCCGTGATGCTCGCCGAAGGCCAGGCGCTGACAAGCCGGCGATGTGAAGACGAGTTTGGTGTGACCCGAGACACCGCCGCGCGGGACTTCAACCTGTTGCTCGAGCTGGGCTTGGCCAGGAAGGAGGGGCGGGGACGTTCGACGAGGTACGTCCTCGGCTCCAGCGGCTAATCGTCAGATAATCGTCAGGCATCCGGCCCTAATCGTCAGATGTGCGGTTGGGCTGGGCAACCAAGCTAATCGTCAGCTAACCGTCAGACGACGCACTGAAATCGTCAGATGCCCATGCTGAGTCCGGGAGCTCGCTATGGCCGGGGCCCCTTCCGTCGCCAGCTGGGATGACGCGCGTCAGCTACGATTTCTCGGAGCTTCCATCGCGGGCAACCAGCCCGACCGAGCGCAACTGCGACCGAAGAGCGATGGGGTGGAGGCGGAGATGGCGGATGAGACATGGGCCGACACGCTACGCGCAATCGATCAGGGTCTCGGGGAAGCTCTGAAGGCCCTCTACGAATCCCCGAACGCGAGCGACCTACGGCCCGAGTTGGGCAATCGCTTGTCTGAGATCAGGAGCCGGTGCGAAACGCTGTTTCATCGGCTGGTCTGGGAACCAACTGGGCGGTTGACGTCCGGCTTACCCCTTTCGCGAGAGCAGTACCACCTGTTGGCGGCACAGGGATGCACGTGGGCAGACAACAAGATGGTCGGTCTGTCGCCGTACACAGACTTCGAGGTCGCAGAGTTCTTCGATTACGAGGACGAAGAACGATCCTGCCGAATCGACCCCGCCCTTCCGCTTCCTCCGGGACAGATCAAACTCAAATTCGGAGTCTCTCCCGAGAAGCTCAGATTCAACGCACTTCGTCCCGAGCAGCGCCGCTTCTTCGAGGAGCACTTGCCAGAGGTCGCCGCGAGATTCGCGCGCGAAGCGCCGACGCCCCCTTCTGACAGAGGAGCGGAATGACGAAGAAGCTCATCGAGGTGGCGCTGCCCCTCGACGCCATCAACGTGGCCTCGGCCCGCGAGAAGTCCATCCGGCACGGGCACCCGAGCACGTTGCACCTGTGGTGGGCGCGTCGGCCGTTGGCAGCCGCGCGGGCGGTGATCTTCGCCCAGATGGTGGATGACCCTTCGGCCCATCCTGATCTCTTTCCAACCGAGAAGAAGCAGGAGAAGGAACGCCAGCGGCTGTTCGAAATCATCAAGGACCTGGTGAAGTGGGAGAACACCACCAACGAGGAGGTGCTGGAGGCCGCCCGGGCGGAAATCTGGCAGAGCTGGCGATACACCTGCGCGGAAAACGCTGACCACCCTCGGGCGAAGGAGCTGTTCGACCGCTACAAGCTGCCGGCGTTTCACGATCCCTTTGCCGGCGGCGGTTCGCTGCCTCTCGAGGCGCAACGACTCGGGCTGGAGAGCTACGCGAGCGACCTGAACCCGGTGGCGGTCCTGATCAACAAGGCGATGATCGAGATCCCGCCAAAGTTCGCAGGCCGGCCACCGGTCAACCCCGACGTGCGCGCGGACAAGAGACTGTTCGACAGGAAGTGGAAGGACGCCGAAGGGCTCGCCGCGGACGTTCGCTACTACGGGAAGTGGATGCGCGACGAAGCCGAGAAGCGCATCGGCCACCTCTACCCGAAGATCGAGATCACCGCGGAGATGGCGACGGAGCGCGACGACCTGAAGCCGCTTGTTGGCCAGAAGCTGACCGTGATCGCCTGGCTCTGGGCGCGAACGGTGAAGAGCCCAAATCCGGCGTTCGCGCATGTAGACGTCCCGCTCACCACGACGTTTACCCTCGGCATCAAGCCTGGCAAGGAAGCATTTATTGCGCCGGTCGTAGAGGGTGGCCGCTACCGCTTTTCCGTGAAGGTGGGTCAGCCAACGGACGCTGACGCGACGAAGAAGGGAACCAAGCTCACGGGTGCTAACTTCGTATGTCTAATGTCGGGAGCGCCGATTGGGGGAGATTACATCAGGGCTGAGGCCAGGGCAGGGCGTATGGGCGAACGGCTGATGGCCACTGTCGCCGAAGGACACGGCTTCCGTGTCTACCTGACGCCGAACGAGGCGGCCGAAGGCCTTGCGCGTCACGCAAAGCCAGTGTGGAAGCCTGACGTCGAGTTCTTTCAGCAGGCGCTCGGCTTTCGCGTAGGAAACTATGGGATGACGAGGTGGAGCGACATCTTCACATCTCGCCAACTTGTGGCGCTGACGACGTTCGCCGACATGGTCCACGAGGCACGCGAACGAGTCCAGCGGGACGCGACGGCAGCGCGTCTCCCCGATGACGGCAAGCCCATCCTCGCCGGAGGCACCGGTGTTACCGCCTATGCTGACGCTGTCGCCACGTATCTCGGATTGGCGACGGCCCGGTACTCAAATGCGTGCTCGACCTTGTGCTCGTGGAATCCGGGGGAGAAGAAGGAGGACATTCGATTCACGTTCAGTCGGCAAGCGCTGTCCATGACTTGGGACTTCGCCGAGGGGAACCCGTTCAGTTCTTCCTCGGGTAACTTCTCGGACAACTTCGACACGTGGCTTTACAAAGCGCTGCTCTTTCTTCCTCACGCAACTGCACCTGGCACTGCAATTCAAGCCGATGCATCCTCTCAGGCTGTCTCCGTTGGGAAGGTGGTCTCGACCGACCCGCCGTACTACGACAACATCGGCTACGCTGACCTGTCGGACTTCTTCTACATATGGCAGCGTCGGTCGCTGAACAGCATTCTGCCCGACATCTTCACGACACTTGCGGTCCCGAAGATCGAGGAATTGGTAGCCACCCCCCATCGCCACGGGAGCAAGGACAGTGCCGAGGCTTTCTTTCTTGCTGGCATGACCCAGGCGATGCATCGGCTCGCGGAGCAGTCTCATCCCGCATTTCCGGTCACGGTCTACTATGCCTTCAAGCAGGCTGAAAGCGACGATGCAGCAGGAACGGCGAGTACCGGCTGGGACACGTTTCTAGAGGCAGTGATCCACGCGGGGTTCGCAATTACCGGCACGTGGCCGATGCGGACAGAGCGCGATGTTCGTGGCCGGGGCATCGGCAGTAACGCCTTGGCGTCTAGCATTATCCTCGTCTGCCGCCACCGTGGGGCCACTGCACCGACCGCCACGCGTCGCGAGTTCACCTCCACGCTGAAGGCGGAACTACCGACCGCCCTCGGTCTCCTGCAACGCGGAAACATCGCGCCCGTCGACCTCGCCCAAGCCGCCATCGGTCCCGGCATGGCGGTCTACACCCGGTATGCGAAGGTCCTCGATGCCGAGGGCAGGCCCTTGTCGGTTCGCGACGCGCTGGCGCTTATCAACCAAACCCTTGACGACGCGCTGGCCGAGCAAGAGGGCGACCTGGATGGCGACAGCCGCTGGGCGCTGGCGTGGTTCGAGCAGTCCGGCTTCTCGGAGGGCGATTTCGGCGTCGCGGATGTGCTCGCACGTGCAAAGAACACCGCAGTCCAGGGCCTGGTGGAGGCGGGCATTGTCGCGGCCGGCCGCGGGAAGGTGCGTCTCCTGAAGCCCAGCGAACTGCCGGACGACTGGGATCCTGCGACGGACAAACGTCTGACGGCCTGGGAGATCGTGCACCACCTGATTCGAGTACTTGAAGCAGGTGGTGAAGGTGACGCTGCAACGCTGGCGGCGAAGCTCGGGAGCAAGGCAGAGACCGCGCGGGAGCTGTGTTACCGGCTCTACACCTTGTGCGAGCGCAAGAAACGAGCGCCCGAAGCGCTCGCCTACAACGCGCTGGTCCAGAGCTGGCCCGAGATCACGCGTCTCGCGCGCGAGAGCGGCAAGGTCGAGGCCGCAGAGCCGACGCTCTTTGGGGAGAACGAGGAATAGCCCATGGCCATCACCAACCACGAACGCGTCGGCAAGGCGCTGGATCTGCTGAAGGCCGGCCTGGGACCCTTCGTCGAGCGCGAGTTCGCGAGTGTCTATCAGGGACGGGCCGCGGCGGAGGCCGCTCGGTTCCTCGGCGACGACCGGCTCAACGCGAAGCGTCCGATTGCCGAATGGGACGCGGCGGCGCTCCTGAAGTTCATGTGGGAGACGTGGAACGACGTCTTTCGCCGCACGCTGGGTCCCGCCGAACGGAGTCTCCTCTCTGAACTCCGCGACCACCGGAACAAGTGGGCGCACCAGCAGACGTTCTCGAGCGACGACGCCTATCGCGCGCTGGATTCTGCAGGGCGGCTGCTGGCCGCCGTGTCGGCGCCGCAATCGGACGAGATCGAACGAATCAAGATGGAGCTGCTGCGCCTGCGCTTCGATGAGCAGGTGCGCAGTGAGAAGCGCAAGACGGCCGGCATCGCGATCGAGAGCGCGACCACCGGCCTGCTGAAGCCCTGGCGTGAGGTCGTGACACCGCATCGGGACGTCGCGAGCGGCCTCTATCAGCAGGCGGAATTCGCGGCCGATCTCTGGCAGGTCCACCTCGGCGAGGGCACCGCGGAGTACAAGGACCCGGTCGAGTTCTTCCGCCGCACCTACCTGACGGAGAGCCTGAAGGCCATGCTCTCCGGAGCGGTTCGGCGTCTGGCCGGCAAAGGCGGCGACCCGGTCGTCCAGCTCCAGACGAACTTCGGCGGTGGCAAGACGCACTCGATGCTGGCGCTCTATCACCTCTTCTCCGGCATCGCGCCCAGCGACCTGCCGGGAATCGACGTGGTGATGCAGGCGGCTGATGCCACGACGCTCGCGAGCCCACGTCGGGTGGTCCTGGTTGGCAACAAGATCTCGCCGGGCAATCCCGGCGTCAAGCCGGACGGCACAGTCGTCCGGACGCTTTGGGGAGAGCTGGCCTGGCAGCTCGGCGGCAAGAAGGCGTTCGCGCGGATTCAAGCCGACGATGAGAAGGCGACGAGCCCGGGCGATGCGCTGCGCGAGTTGTTCAAGGAGTACGGGCCGTGCCTGATTCTGATCGATGAGTGGGTGGCCTACGCACGGCAGCTTCACGACCAGAGCGACTTGCCGGCCGGCGGGTTCGAAACCCAGTTCACCTTCGCCCAGGTGCTGACTGAGTCGGCCAAGCTGGCCAAGAACTGCCTCCTGGTCATCAGCCTGCCGGCTTCCGACACCACCGGCTCGCCCCACACCCAGGCCAACGACGTGGAGGTTGGTGGACAGCGTGGACGGGAGGCGCTCGATCGCCTGCGGAACGTCGTCGGGCGTCTCGAGTCGTCGTGGCGGCCTGCGAGCGCCGAGGAGGGTTTCGAGATCGTGCGTCGGCGTCTGTTCGAGCCACTGGCGACCGATGCCCAGTTCAGGGACCGGGACGTGGTCGCGCGAGCGTTCGCCGACTTCTACCGCGCGCAGCACCAGGAGTTCCCCCCGGAATGCCGCGACGCCGAGTACGAGAAACGGATCAGGGCCGCCTATCCGATCCACCCGGAGATCTTTGACCGGCTCTACGCCGACTGGTCCACCCTGGTGAAGTTCCAGCGCACCCGGGGTGTGCTGCGCCTGATGGCCGCGGTGATCCACAGCCTGTGGGAAAAGGGGGACCGGAACCCGCTGATCCTCCCGGCGAACATCTCGATCGACGAGACGCGCGTGCAGTTCGAGTTGACGCGCTACCTGTCCGACAACTGGGTCCCGGTGATCGAGAAAGACGTGGACGGTCCGAACTCGCTCCCGTTGCGGATGGACGGGGAAGTGCCGAACCTCGGCAAACACGCCGCCTGCCGGCGCGTGGCGCGGACCATCTACCTGGGGTCGGCGCCGACCGCCGCTGCCGCTCACCGAGGCCTCGAGGATCGGCGGGTCAAGCTTGGATGCGTGATGCCTGGCGAGTCGCCCGCGGTGTTCGGCGATGCGCTGAGGCGGCTCGCCGGCGCGGCCACCTACCTCTATCAGGATGGTCCCCGCTATTGGTACTCGACGCAGCCCACGGTCACCAAACTCGCGGAGGACCGCGCCGAGCAGCTCAAGCGCGATCCCGACAAGGTGGTTCAGGAATTGGACCAGCGACTGCGCAGGGACTTGCAGCACAAGGGCGACTTCAGCCGCATCCATCCGATGCCGCAGTCGGGCCAAGACGTGCCGGATGACCTCGACGCGAGGCTCGTCGTGCTCGGTGTCGACTATGCCTACACGAAGGAGCCAGGGAGCGCGGCCGAGACCAAGGCCCGGGCGATTCTGGAATCGCGCGGGGGAGCGCCGCGACTCTATCGCAATGCCCTGGTGGTCCTGGCGGCGGACAAGACGCGGCTTCAGGATCTCGACGAGGCGGTACGGCGCTTCCTCGCCTGGGAGTCCATCCTGGCGGAGAAAGTGGTTCTCAATCTCGATCCGCAGCAGGTCAAGCAGGCCGAGACTCAGAGAAGCGCGGCGGACGGCGCGGTGACGGCGCGGCTGCCCGAGACCTACCAGTGGCTCCTCGTGCCGGTGCAGTCGTCGCCGCAGGCGGCGATCGAATGGCAGGCGATTCGCCTGTCAGGCCAAGACCCGCTTGCCGTGCGCGCCAGCAAGAAGCTCCGCAGCGACGAACTGCTGCTCACCGGATTCGCGGCCACCCGGTTGAAGATGGAGCTCGACCGCGTGCCGCTCTGGCGCGGCAACCACGTGGCGATCAAGCAGCTCGTCGAGGACTTCGGCCGCTACCTCTATCTCCCTCGCCTCCGATCGTCCGCGGTGCTGACGGCGGCCATTCAGGACGGCTGCGGTCTCCTGCTCTGGGAACAGGACTCGTTCGCGTACGCGGACAGCTACGACGAGGAGGCCGTGCGCTACCGGGGCCTTTGCGGAGGCAAGCAGATCGCGCTCCCGGATGCCGACTCATCCGGGTTGCTCGTGAGACCTGACGTCGCGCAGAAGCAGCTCGAAGCCGCCTCGCCTTCAGCCGGTCCAACTCCGACAGGGCCAGGGCCGACGCCGCCAGGACCTACGCCTCCTGGACCGGGCCCGGCCCAACCCACACCGAAACAGGCTCCCAAGCGTTTCCATGGCTCCGTGAGGCTTGAAGCGGCTCGAGCCGGTCGTGACGCCAGCGTGATTGCCGACGAAGTGATCGCCCACCTCGCCGGTCTGGTGGGCGCGAAGGTGACCGTGACGCTCGAAATCGAAGCCGAGATGCCAGGCGGCGCGCCGGAGACGGTGGTGCGAACGGTGACAGAGAACAGCCGGTCGCTGAAGTTCACGAGCCAAGGGTTCGAGACGGAGTAGCCGCCGGCAGAGGACATCGCTCAGGACCAGGGGCTGAGCCGACCCCTCGTACAAAGTCGCGCGGAGCGCAGATGTACCCATTCCTACTGGCGGATCACTGGGCTGCTACCGATACTCAACATGATCGACAACCGGTGATCCGCGCGGACGTCCCCCTGCCAGTCTGTGTAGTCCTTTGACGCGCTTCACCGGCCAGCATCGTTGTTAGCCGGGCTCGGTCCACGATCTATTCAGCGGACTGTCTTTGGGCGGAGAGACCATGGGAAATGACCTTCTGGCCCTATTCGCGCCGGCCGGTGCGGCTCTGACCGTTCCGAACAAGCCCGTTCGCGCGGTTGGGATTGATCTCGGCACGACGAATTCCACGCTGGCAGAAGTGACGTGGATGCCCGGACAGAGGGAGTTTCCGAGCGCCCGCTGCGTAGAAGTAGAGCAAGAGACACTGGAAGGGGTGGCCATTCACACGCTGGTACCCTCAATTGTGGCGTTCCACGATGGTCGCATGTGGGTTGGGGAGGGAGCCAAGCGATTGCGGGCGAGGGCAGCAGAACTGCAACTGCGCCAGGAGCAGAACCTCTTCTATGACTGCAAGAACGACATGGGGGTTCGGAAGACCTACCACCGGGCGCCCGAAGGCTGCCGTAGCGCTGCGGAGGTGGGAGGGCAGGTTCTTCGTTTCCTGAACGGCTGCGCCGCGAAGGGGGCCGGCGAGCCGGTCAGCCGTGCGGTGGTCACCGTTCCCGCTTCGTTTCAGGCCGCCCAGCGCAAAGACACGCGCGATGCAGCCTCCAGGGCGGGCATGAACATCAAGGGCGGTGACCTCCTCGACGAGCCGGTGGCCGCCTTTCTCGACTACCTGGTCGGTCACCGCGAGACCTTCGCCGGCCAGTTGACTGGGCCGAAGAACCTCCTGGTGTTCGACTTCGGCGGTGGCACGTGCGACGTGGCAGTGCTCGCGGTGCAACCGCTCGATCAGGACAGGCTTGCCGTCTCCCCCAGAGCAGTGTCTCGCTACCATCGGTTGGGCGGCGGGGACATCGATGCGGCAATCCTCTACGAGGTGTTGCTGCCCCAGTTGCTCGAGCAGAACCCCCTCCCGGGTTTCTCGCCTGGCTTCACCGAAAAGAAGAAGCTCATCGAGCCGGCGCTGCTCGGAATTGCGGAAGCCCTGAAGATAGGGCTCTCAATTCAGATCAGGCGGCTTCGCAGCTTCGGAAAGTACGAGACTGCGGACAAGACGCAGATCGTCAAAGTCGTCTCCGGTCAACATCCCTGCAAGGTGGGAGACCACAGACTTCTCCTCCAGTCCCCTTCACTGTCAGCCGCCCAGTTTGAAGCCCTACTCAAGCCATTCCTGGACCGGGATTCCCTGACCGCGGTCGATACCGAGTACAGGATGACCGCGTCGGTCTTCGCGCCGCTGGACGACGCACTGAACCGAGCCGAATTGAATCGAGGCGACATCGACTTCTGCTTGCTCGTCGGCGGGAGCACGCTGATACCACAGGTCGAAGACGCGATCCGCGGCTACTTCGTCAATGCGAAGCTGTTGACCTACGAAGGTTCGGACGCCGCCCAGACAGCAGTCGCCAGAGGTGCCGCCTACCATGCCTTGTCTCTTGCCCTCTTCGGGGTTGGCCTGATTCAACCGGTCTGTCAGGACGACATCTCCATCAGGACGACGTCTGGTTTGGTGACGCTCGTCCGCAGGGGCACGCGACTTCCGTTTCCGCCGGCGGATGAGTTCGAGAAAGTAACTAGCATTGCTGTCCCAGAATCGGTGCTCGTCGGAAACTGTGACGTCAAAGTGGAACTCCTCGCGTCGCACGGAGGCGTCAGCCGGACACTTCTCGATGCCTGCTTTGCCGTACCGGGGCCTGTGAACGAGGGGACTCCCCTGCTTTTGGAATACCGGTACGACCAGAACCAGGTGTTCGACGTGAAGCTGTCGGTCCGAGGGACCGATGCGGCGTTCGACGCCCGGATCGAGAGCCCACTCACCAATGTCGTGAATCCCCAGGTTGATCGTCTGAAGATCGCGGAGACCGAGGAGAACCTTCGGCTCGGAAGAGTCGAACGTCATCTCGTGCCCGATACCTTCGCCGAACTGGCTGGAGCCTACGGCAAGATCGGACAGCATGAGAAGGCGATTGACTACCTGCGCCAGGCCATTCGACAGAGAGGACGACCAGACAGCTGGTTGTTGGACAGGTTGGCCGGAGAATATGCAGCGCTCGGGGATGTCGAACGAGCGGAGCGGTTCTACCTCGAAGCGTCGAGATGCTCCGGTAGCGGAGGCTCGCTCTTCAACCTCTCGCTGTACCAGCATCGTCGCGGGGAAGTGACAAAGGCCGGGGAGAACATCGACGAGGCCCTTAGACGCGACCGGAGTGCGCCCTACCTTGTTCAGAAAGCCAGGGTCGCAGATGCGATGGGGGATGCTGTCACCAAGGCGGCGTGTCTGACGGAGGCTCTGACCGCCTTTGGACAGAACTTGCGGGCGCTGGATGATTGGCGGTTGGCTTGGCTCCAGACCGCAGCTGGGATGCAGGGGGACCGGGAGGCCGAACTGCGGGCACAACAAGAGCGACAACGACGACTTCAAGGCGAACCCGCAGGGGACCTCGGTGGCAAGCTGCCAATTCTCCTGCCTGCGCTGGAGAGGGGCGGTGCGGCATGAGCTGGTTGGTGGCTCCAGAGGAGCTCACGCCAGACCAGAGCCGGGCCATCGCGTTGGAGCCAAGCGAGCATCGGGCGATCATCGGCGGTCCTGGTTCGGGGAAGACCCAGATTTTGCTCTACCGGGCGCAGTTCCTGGCTCGGAAATACCACGTTCCTCCGAATCGCTTCCACATCTTCGTCTACACCAACGTCCTTAAGTCGTACATACGCACGGCGCTCAACTACCTGGACTTGCCGCTCGATTGCGTGTCCACACTGGACGGTTGGTGCAAGACCTATTTTCAGACCCACATCGGTGGTCGGGTGCCGTGGGACGCCCAAGCGAAGAGGCCTGACTTCGACGCCATCCGAAATGCCATCCTTCAGCGGACCTACTCGAATCTGCTGCACGAGCCGGCCTTCGATTTCGTCCTGGTGGATGAGGGGCAGGACCTCGACCGACCTGCCTTCGAGTTGCTCTCTCGACTGAGCAAACATGTGACGGTCTGCGCGGACCGAAAACAGCAGATCTACGACCGCGGGTCCGAGGAACGGGAGATTCTGACGGCGCTCGGCCTCCGAAGCGGCAGCGTTGCCTTCCTTGACGCCTATCGGTGCTGTCCGTACATCACACAGCTCGCCGCTTCCCTTCTAGACGACCCGGTTGAACGCACCCGCTACCTACGCCAGGTCAGGACCACCCAAACAGAACGAGAAAAGCCTCTCCTCTATCTCGCCCAGGACTTTGAGGACGAGAAGAAGCGCCTGGTTGAAATCGTGCGAAGTAGGCAGGTCAAGGGCGAGAGGATCGCGATTCTCTTTGGCGCGCAACGCCAGATCCACGGGTTTGCCAAAGGGCTTCGCGAGCAAGGCCTCGAAGTGGAGATACAGGAAGAAGCCGACTTCTCGTCGGATCTACCGAAGCTGATCACGTATCACAGCGCCAAGGGGCTGACGTTCGACACGGTGTTGCTTCCGCGGCTCGTCGGCCGTTCTTTCCCGTATCTCACGGACCGTCGGCTTGCCAGCCTGCTCTTCGTGGGCGTCACCCGCGCCGTGAAATGGGTCTACATGAGTACGACGGAAGATGGACAGCAGTTGCGTTCGGTTCTAGAACGAGTAATCCCCCTGGCGGACGGTGGAGGCCCGTTGGTAGTTCAGCGTGGTCGTGCCGCTGCCGGCATCCAGAAGTCGCTCTTTGGTTCGGGAACGCCCGATTCACGCGCGGGAGATACGGACGACATCCTGGATCCCCTATAGCCGCACCATGGCGCAATTGACCGCAGGGAGTCGTCTTCCAGGGAACAGCAGCGAGAATCGAATGGAGCCATCCGTCAATACATACGTGGACCAGGCTCGCCAGGGCTGGATTAGAAAACTCATCGATCTGTCCAGACGCAACAACCTGCTGTACTTCCGGGACCTTCAAACGGGCACCGTCGACATCAGTTCGGCCCCGAATGGAAGCTTGGCGAGGTTGCTCGAGTGGCACGCGCCTGGCGAGGAACTCGGCTCAGTGCCGCTGCTCGACCTCGTTTCCGAGGACGACGAGAAGAGCGTCGCTGGAAAACTGCGTGACATCAAGCGTCGCACGATTGCGAACTACGAAGAACGAGGACTGGAGACACTGTTCCTGGCCCTTGGCCTTGCGACTTGGATTCCCCGCGATGATGGTCGTCCGGCATCGGCGCCTGTGCTGTTGATGCCAGTAGACCTGACTTCGCGAGGACGCGAGGGGCGGTACTGGCAGGTCCGCCGAACGGGGGAGATCCAGGTGAATCCCGTTCTCCTCTTCGCGCTGGAAGCCGAGCACGGGCTGATAGTGACGCCTGAGCAGATCATCAAGGAGATCCAAGGCGACGAGGAAGGCGAGGCATTCGATCTCAACCCCGCGTTTGACCGGCTTTCTGGGCTTGCCGCGAAGGTCAGCGGGTTCGCCGTCGAACGGCGATGGGTCATCGGGAACTTCTCGTTCCAGAAGATGGCCATCGTCAAGGATTTGAAGGAACGCATCGGGGAGATGTCGGGCAACGCGATCATCGCCGGAATTGCCGGCGATCCCAAGGCACGCGAACTGGCCAGGGGAATGCGGACGGAGCCAGACGCGACCAAGTTCGATACGAACTCTCCCGAGGCAGAATTCCTGGTGCTGACGGCCGACTCGACCCAACAGAAGGCGGTTGCTGCGACGCTCAGCGGCCAAAACGGCGTGATTAGTGGCCCGCCAGGGACGGGGAAGAGCCAGACGATCGCGAACCTCATCGCCGAGTTGGCTGCGAGGGGAAAGTCCGTCCTCTTCGTAGCCGAGAAGCGAGCGGCGTTGGACGTGGTCCTTCATCGCCTGAAGGAAGTTGGTCTACTGCACCTGTGCCTCGACCTCCATGGAGCAGATGTCTCTCGTCGCCACATTCGAGACCAGATGGCGGAGAGTCTGGAGCTGCACAGGACGACGGCCGTGCCCGACGCGGCGGAAATGCACCGCAAGTTTATGGACCGGCGTGGCCGCCTGAACGGCCACGTCAGGGCCCTACACCAACGCCGGGAACCGTGGGGTGTGAGCGCGTATCAGATTCAAGGGCAACTTCTACGGCTGCCCGCGGGCGTGAGCACGCCCGTTCGATGGTCAGAGAAGGCACTGCAAGGATTCACCAGGGAACGAGTGGAACTGATCCGCGACACGCTCCGCGAGGCAGCGGGCTTCGCGCCGTTCTTCCGTCCTGGGCATCCCTCTCCTTGGGCGACGGCGTGGCTGCCGGATGAGCAGGCTGTCCGCACCGCAATGGAGCGGTCGACGCGACTCGCACGCGAGACGTGGCCGAGGTTGGCCGAGGCCCTGCGGAAGATGTCCGCCGCCTGCTCGCTACTTCCTCCAGCCACCTGGCGAGATCTAAGGGAGACGGTACGTCTTGTTGAGGATGTCAACGACGTCCTCGGAGTTTACCGGCAAGAGGTCTTCGGGACCGAGTTGGACAGCCTGCTTCGTGATCTCGAGCCGTCCGCGTCGCTCGGCAGGCACATCACCGCCAGTCTGTTCAATGGCGCTTACAGGTCCGCGCGAAAACGGGCGAAGGCGCTCCGGATTGGCGGTCCGGCATCTGCCGCTGCACAACTCGAGGAGTTGGGTCGGCTTCCAGGCATCCTCGCTCGATGGAAGGCGCGGTGCTCTGGCGCCGATCTACCGACTGGTTGTGAGGCCGCCGCCTTGGTCCGACAGTGTCTCTCGAATGTGGAAGCAGACCTGCTGCCCATGGCGGAGACATTTCCGCTCTTGGTGTTGGACCTGCTTGAGGTCTCCCCCTTGGAGGCCTGGCTAGCGATGCTGGCGGAAGATCGCGGCACACCATTCCAGCGATTCCGGTGTTGTCAGCTTGAGATTGTTCTTCGCGGCAACGACGCAGGCTGCCTCCTTCCGCACCTCCGAAATCCGAAGTCCGATCCGGCGAAGTGGCCCGATTTGTTCCAGCATGCCTGGCTCTCTTCATGCCTGGAAGCGATCCACATCAAGGAACCCGGACTGGCGGGGTTCAACGGTAGAACGCACGAGCAGTTCGTCAGCGAGTTTCGTCAGTTGGACGAGGAACGTATTCGGACCGCGGTCGCGAGAGTACGACGGGCGTGTGCGGAGAAGGCGATTGAGACACGAAACCTGCACTCGGACCAGGACGCGATCGTCTGCCGAGAGGCACAGAAGAAGTCCAGACATCTACCGCTGCGTACCCTGTTCGCCCAGGCTCCGGAGGTGCTGCTGGCACTGAAGCCCTGTTGGATGGCCAGTCCGCTGTCGGTGAGTCAGTTGCTCCCAGCCGAACGGCCCTACTTCGACGTGGTCCTCTTCGATGAGGCGAGCCAGGTGCTTCCCGAAGACGCCGTGGCCTCGCTCTTGCGGGGGCGCCAAGCCGTTGTAGCTGGAGACAAGCACCAACTCCCGCCCACCACCTTCTTTGCGACCGGTACCGGGGACGACGAGAGCGGCGACGAGGCCGGAGCGACCGAGGGCTTCGAGAGCATCCTTGACCTCATGTCGTCGTTTCTCGAGCCTCCCTGGTCGTTGGACTGGCACTACAGGAGTCGCGACGAGTCACTCATCGCCTTCTCCAACCACCACATCTACGGCGACCGCCTGGTGACGTTTCCGGGTCCTGGTGTCGCGTCTTCGATTTCGCACGTCTTGGTAAACGGCTCAGGGCGAGAGGGCGAAGAAGAGAGTTGCAGCGCCGAGGTAAGCAAGATCATCGGAATGGTCCTGTGGCACGCCGAACACCGGCCATTCGAATCACTCGGCGTCATCACCATGGGCATCAAGCACGCCCAGCGGCTGGAGGCGGCCCTGGATAAGGCCCGTCAGTCCAGACCCGACTTGGACGAGTTCTTCAACCCGGAGGCTGCCGAACGCTTCTTCGTGAAGAACCTGGAGCGTGTTCAGGGCGATGAGCGGGACGCTATCATCCTGAGCATCGGCTACGGAAAGGACTCGTCTGGTCGCCTGCCGTATCGATTCGGCCCGCTGCTCAGCCAGGGTGGTGAGCGGCGGCTGAACGTCGCTATTACCCGAGCGAGGAAGAGCCTGGCGTTGGTCTCCTCGTTCTCCCATCTCGATATGGCCCCCTCGCGTAGCAAGGCGAAGGGGGTGGAGCTTCTGCGCGCCTACCTGGAATACGCGTCGAGTGGCGGCAGCCGGCTGGGCGGAGACGGCAGCCGAGAGGTGCCTCTGAACGACTTCGAGCAGGCGGTCTTCGACGCACTGACCGCCCACGGCGTGAAACTGCTTCCGCAATACGGCACGTCTTGCTACCGCCTCGATATGGTCGCCCAGCATCCGCGGCAGGAAGGGCGTCTCGTGTTGGCCATCGAGTGTGACGGCGCGACCTACCACTCAGCGCCGACGGCCCGGGATCGAGACCGACTCCGCCAACAGCACCTGGAGGCGCTTGGCTGGAACTTCCACCGCATCTGGTCGACCGACTGGTTCATGCGTCAAGACGAGGAGATCCAGCGGACGATGACCGCGTACGAGCGGGCGGTTGAGCGTGCGGACCGCGGCGGAGGCGGGCTGCCACAGCCCGCTCCGGGGAACGGAAGGCCAAAGGAACCTGAGGAACCCACACCTGGCAATAGTGTGCAGGAACGTTCGCCTCGACCTTCCATTGCTCGCAAAGCGAACATCGCGGAGTACTCCGATGGTGACCTTCGCCGACTCCTGAAGTGGATTCTGGAAGGCGAGTTGCT
This sequence comes from Vicinamibacterales bacterium, assembly GCA_036504215.1. Taxonomy (NCBI): domain Bacteria; kingdom Pseudomonadati; phylum Acidobacteriota; class Vicinamibacteria; order Vicinamibacterales; species Vicinamibacterales bacterium. The sequence goes on from DASXVO010000040.1 coordinate 159,102, forward strand.
CACGGACGACGAAGTTGTCGAGCGAGCGGTTGGGGAACTGGGATTTCAACGACGTGGCAGCCGGATTGAAGCGGCGCTTCGGCGAGTCATACCGGAGGCTCGAAGGGCTCTACGGTGACTTGGAAGCCACCGTGCGCTGGCTGAGACGGAAGAACACGACATGGCATTAGGAGGACGGCTGGCGGTCGACGTCGAGGAATTGCGCCAAGCGTTGACCTTTCTCAAGGCCGCCAAACGTGGCGGAGGGAGCGTCACCCTCTCCTTCCGGGCGGGCGGCCTCGAGATCAGCCGAGGCCTCTCAGTAACCCGCGCGTCGGCTACTGGTTCCTGGACCGGCACGACGGAGGTCCCGCTCAAGCCACTGGCCGGTTGCGCGGATGTCGCGAGCCGAGAGGGAGCAGCCAAATTGAGGGTCGAGGCACGCGGCGAGGACTTGGTCCTGACATTTGGCCCGGCGGGCGAAAGCCGCAGAACTTCTATGTCCGTCCAGGCGCAGTGGTTCCAGTAGGGTGGAGGATGCAAAACGGAAGGAAGATCACCCAACAAGGCGCCCGACGATTGGAGCACCGGTCCTGGGGACACGATCAGCGGCCGGATCCTCACGAATCGCGACCTCGGAGCCGAGCAACCACCGATAGTGGAGAGTGAGAGGAAGCTGGTGGAATCGACGATAGGGCCTTGTCCCGAGTCATCGGGAGCAGCGATGACAAAGACACAAGTCTAGTCGGGTTCTGGTGCTGGCTCCGGATCGGTTCTTGGGCCGGCCACCGGCTGAGACGCTGAACGAACGGAGCCTGCTATGTCTCGCCATGACCCATACTAAGCGGGATGCGCCGCTATGTTCGGAAAAGCAGGACGGCGCGTGGGCCCGCGGATGAAAACGCATGGAAGTCTTCGGCATCGATTTCACCAGCCGTCCATCTCGTTCAAAGGCGATTACGTGCGCGGGATGCCAGTTTGACGGTGATCGCTTGGTCGTCGAGGACCTTCAGCGACTGGAGTCCCTCGATGCGTTCGGTGCCTTCCTCGATTCACCTGGACCATGGATTGCTGGCATCGACTTCCCGTTTGGCCAGCCTCGCCGCCTTATCCAGAATCTGAACTGGCCCGGTTCCTGGGCCGGCTACGTTGCGCAGGTTGCGGGCCTGTCGCGCGAGGGATTTCGGAACGTCCTCGAAGACTACAAGCGTGACCGGCCGGAGAACGATCGGGAGCACCTTCGGCTCGTAGACCGCCTCACCGGGGCGCAAAGCCCGTCGAAACTCTATGGTGTCCCCGTCGCATTGATGTTCTACGAGGGTTCGCAGCGGCTCTTGAGAAGCGCGACATGTGTCATTCCGGTTCGCCCCACAACGGACGACCGAGTCGTCGTTGAGGCGTACCCTGCTCTGGTCGCTCGAACGCTCGTGGGAAAGGACCGGTACAAGCCGGCCGAACCAGGGGATGTGCAGGCAGTTGCGCGCGCCGTGCGCGAGCGAATCGTTCAGAAGCTCGGTGACGGCTCGCTCTTCGGCCGGTACAAGATCAGAGTCGAATTGACCGAGCGCGTCCGCCGGGCATGCGCCGACGATACCGATGGTGATTCGCTCGATGCCGTGCTCGCGGCCATACAGGCTGCCTGGGCTTGGGTGCGGCGCACCGACGGCTACGGCGTGCCGGAGGACTGCGATCTTGTTGAAGGCTGGATCGTCGATCCGGTGACGCAGCCGAGCGTCAACAGTTCTATAACCCGCGTCCGCCCCGTCTTTCGGCGGCTGTTCGGGATGGATCCGACCGGAGCGTCCTGGCTGCCCAAACTTCTGCGGCTTTCCAAGTCGGACGTGTCAGGGAGGATGCTGTCCGAGCCTGGCACAGTGCTCCCGGCGGTCAGCGAGAAGCGGCCGTACGCCGACCCTGTCCAGGGGAACATCGAGTTGGAACGCTGCTTTGAGTTCTCCGTAGTCCCGGGGGCGTCGTTCTTGCGTTGGCTGATACAGAACCCTGATCGGCTCACATGGCCCGGGCCTGACGGGCGCCGTGTGAGCTACAGTGCGACAACCCAGGAGCGTCGTGAGGAGCTCGTTGGGCTCAAAGGTCATTCCGCGAGGATCAAAAGCCAGGCTGCCGCGATGGGCGCCCTCGACCGTTACGGCCCAGAGAAGTCCGGCCGTAAGTGGTGGGCCTTTGAAGGGTTCACGGAAGTGGATTGCTGTATTGAGACCGACCAGATCGCTCTACTGGTTGAGGGGAAGCGAACAGAGAGCCTCGCCGAGTCCACAGCCTGGTACGCCGGCAGGAACCAGCTGCACCGGAATCTGGAGGCTGCCCGCGACCTGGCGGCCGGTCGCGAATTCGGTGTGTTCATCATCGGCGAGTACGGCCTTCCTGACCAAGCCCTGGGCGACCCACGCGGCGGCCTACCTCACCTGAATGATGCCGAGCGCGCAGAGTTGATGACGCATTACTTGGGATGCCTGCGGTGGTCTCAAGTCTGCGAAGTGACTGGAATTGACCCGGCGTCGTTGCCGAGGAATGTCGCTCGCCGTGTGAAACGGGCACGAGTTCGATCGGAGCGCGAATACACTCCTTGATGGAAACGTCTCCAGATGCCGTGACGCTGCGCCCGAAGGCAGGTTTCCGTGCGTCGCCGGCTAAGGTCAGATGCCCGATTCCGCTAACATCGCCGCAGCCAACCCCCTTGGTGAAAGACGCGGATCGGTTCCGAATGGACGTCCCGCCTGTGACCCACCCTGTCAGACGGCTCGGATACGGTTCCAATGAGGCCGCGAACGACTCCCATCGCAGCCAATCGACGGAGTCGTACTGCGCGTTGTGCGTATTGCGGATTCTCGCGGCCTACCGGAAGGCAATCCTGAGACCGACACTTGGGATAACCAGGTTCTCGACTAAGAAGTCGGCGAACGCCCGATAGTCGATGCGCCGGGCTGACCAACTTGCGCGTTGGAAGGCCGTTCTTCAGACGACGTGTGGCACATGACAATTTCCCTTCCGTTCCTCACGAGTTACGACCCGCCGGGCACGAGCGAGGGGTCGTTGGATCCGCTCGGTCTCTATCAGATTGCCGACCAGCTCGCGACGTTGTTGGTCCCCGCTGTGCGCGAGCGCATGCAGCGCATCCGGTTCCTGACCGCGATGGCAGTCGGCGCCCTAGTCTGCGAGGGACTTGACGACGACCCTGGGAAGCGCGACGCGTCACCCTATCTTGTCTGGGAGTGGTTGGTCGTCGAGGCGCTTATCTGTCACGGCGCCGGCAGCGGCGCAATTTGGGGCGTCCCGGGTACGCTGGTCGCCCGGCGGACTCGGGGACAGCACGGGTACCTCGACGCTCGCAGCTACTTGAAGACGCCGCGGATCTTCGGATTCCACGGAGTCTATAAGCGGCTGGCGACGCACCTCGGGCTGGTGGACGTTCACCTTGGGTCCGGGCCGGACGCTGAGGGGTTGGTGGACGCCTGGGCGCGCGACCGAGGTCTGGGACGCTTCGAAGACGCCCGGAAGACGGTTGTCAAGAAATGGTCGAAGGCCGTGGAGCGAAGCCTGGCCGAGGCGCCGCCGCGGACGAAGCCTGGATGGGACACGGAGGCTTGGCAGGAACTGGCCACGGCGTTCGACCCGTCCGGGTGCCGGGCGCGCGAGAAGCGGTGGTTGCGCGACGCGTTGACGGCCGGCGGCGAGCGCCGGCTCGGAGCGTTGCCGACTATCTGGAGCCTACAGGCTGACGCACAGGATGACGAGTTGCCGGAGGAGACGCTCCACGACCGGCTGGAGACACAAGAGCCATCATACGGGCCGTTGCTGGCGGCCATTCGCGCCTACGAGGGCTTCGCAAGGCATCTCCAGGATGCGTTCGACGTACTGAAGGCCGACGCGTCGCGTCAGGACGCGAGCGGTTACGTCGTCCCGAACATCGCCAGTGACGCGGACTTCAAGCAGTGCGTTAGCGGCCTCGACAGGCGGTTCGAGACAGCGCATCGCACATTGGGGAATGTCATCCTTGCGAACGCCCCGCTCCAGAGCCTGTTCCACCGGCGGTTTGCGGCTTTCGGCGAACCGACGGATCCCGAGCGGTGCGCCCTCCTGCTGTGCTCGCATCACGAGGCCGTTCAGCGAGCAAAATCGGCGGAGGGCAAGCGGCCTTGGTTCGACCGAATCGGGCCGGAGCGCATCTCTGTCCGCCACGCGTACCGGGAAGAACCGAGGGAACTCCGGCTCGATCGCTATCTGCACACCTATCGCGGCCGGCCGGTCCGCCAGTTCTACGGGGACCTGACATGAGCAAACGTAACGGGACATCGACCAGTAGCGGTGCCATGCTCGACCTGTGGAGGCCTCCGAACGATGCGGGCGATCCCGTCGGGTGCCTGGCCACGACCTACACGTTTACTCCTGGGCTGTTCGACGAACAGTGCCTGGCGCGGTTCCTGGACATCGACTCGGAGCCGAATCGTGAAGACCTCGCCTTCCTTCTCGAACGGGAACGCCAACTCGATCGCCGCTACGCCGGCGTCCTTGTCGATCACACTCAGGCTGGCGTTGAGCATTCGCTGCGGTGGGACGTGCTCCCGGTTCGAATCCGGGCCGGCAAGCAGCACGCTAAGCTGAGCCTTCTGGCATGGAGTCAGCGCATCCGGGTCATCGTGACATCGGCCAACGTGACCGACCCCGGCTATCGTTTCAACCATGAAGTCTCGGCGTCTGTTGACCTGACGCCAGGCGATGCCGACCTCGACATTCTCGGTCAGGCGATCGAGTTCCTCCGAAGCCTCGTGTCGCTCGTTCAAGGCGCTTCCGTGAATCCACCGGAGGTCGTCCGAGCGCGAGGTTTCTTGGACGACCTAGAACGGCAGACGCGGAAATGGAAACACCCGTCGCGACGGACGACCGTGCGGCAGCAGCTCGCCTGCACATTGCCAAGGGTCGAGGCTGACGGTACCGGACGGAGCAGCCTTCAAGAATCGATCGACGCGTGCCGGCGTCGAGGAGGGTCACCGACCGAGGTTCGGGTCGCATCTCCGTTCTTCGACGTGGGCGACGAGAGCGGCAGGGTGACCGCGGAGCTGTGCAAGGCCATGGCGCGTGGAGCGAAGCGCCAGGTCTTCTTCTCCGTGCCGTCCGTTCACAACGACGAAGCACCCGGCCTGCCGCGACTTGCGGCCCCGAGGACGCTTCTGACAATTCCGCCGAAGTACGCCGCCGAAGTGACGGTGGAAATCCTGCCGGAGACGGACCAGGACAAGAACCCGCGACCGTGGCACGCGAAGATGCTCTCACTGCGGGCGGACGGTTACTTCGCGTTGATGATCGGTTCCTCCAACTTCACCTGTGCGGGCATGGGCGTTGGGCATTACCGAAACGCCGAAGCGAACCTGCTGAGCATTGCCGACAGCGTTGACTACGGACGCGACACCGGGCGGCTCGAGGCGGTGTGGCCCGACGTCGAGGAAGTGGACAACCCGGAGATGGCGGAGTGGCTGGGTGTGCGTCCCCCTGAGGGCGAGAAAGCAAAGGCTCCGGTTGTGCCTGACGGCTTCCTGGCGGCGACCTACTGCGCGGGCGACACTCGCCAGATCGTACTGCGATTCGAGCCGGACCTCCTTCGAGATGACTGGGCGATTCACGCCTGCGGGCGTCATGAGCGGGAATTGCTGGCGGCGTCGAAGTGGGTCGCCTCAGGTCGTAGACGCGTCGAGACGGTCAAGTGGCAGCCAGTGGAGCCACCGGACCGGCTGCTGGTTCGTTGGGGCGGATGCGGGGCGTATTTGCCCCTGAACGTCGAGGACAGCCGGCACCTGCCACCTCCCTCGACGTTGCAGAACATGACCGCAGACGACATGCTCCTGATTCTGGCAGCGAGCGATCCCAGCGCGGCTATCCGCGGGTGGATTGGGCGCGGAAGCCCAAACGACTACGAGGGCGAACTCGATTCAGCCACGCCCATCGACCTGGACCCCCTTCGCCGCTACGACCTACAGGCAACCTTCCTCCACCGCATTCGCCGGCGCGCGCGTGTGCTCGCCCAACTCCGCGAGAGTCTGCAGCGGCCTGTATGGGGTCGGCAGGGCCTCGATTGGCGTCTGCGCGGCTTGATCGGCGTCGAGGCATTGGCCGATCGTCTCTTTGGTGAGTTCAAGGCGGCGGACGGTCGAGTAGACGAGGCGTTGTTGACGCTCGCCGACTTGCTGATCGTGCTTCGCGAAGTGGACTACACGGCGACCGAGACCTCGCTGTCGAGAGCTGAGTTCAACAATGTGTTCCTGGAATTCCTGCGGGAGCTCGTGGAGAAGCTGGACAAACAGCTCGGGGACCTGCCTCACCAGACCTCTCTGGAGGTGATGGCCTTCTGGAAACGAGTGGTGGAAAGATGCGCGAACTGACCGACATGTACGCGCCCCCAGACGAGCTGGTTCTCGGCACCCGGATCAACAGACGGGTCCCCCTCGTAGAGCAGAAACGCCAGCGCAAGGAGGTTGTGGCCATCCTCGCGCGCCTGCGTAACCGGCCCGGCGTCGTCCTTGCCGACGAGGTGGGCATGGGCAAGACGTTCGTCGCGCTCGGAGTCGCCTACAGCGTCGCTATGCGCAGTCCCGCCGGGCCCGTGATCCTCATGGTGCCCGCCAACCTCGTGGACAAGTGGGAGCAGGACCTCAAGACGTTCTGCGAGTTGTACCTCGACGGCAGACTCGCAGTGAGCCGCGACCTCGCGTCGCGTCAGGAATTGCTCGATGGTACTAGCCTGCGCTACGGCATCGCCAGGCATAGCGTGGAGCTGCTAAAGCTGCTCGACGACAGGCCCCGGGAGCGGTGTCACTTCATCTTCGTCGCCCAGGGTGCGATGGGCCGGCAGCAGACGGACAAGTGGGTGCGCTTGGCCCTGATCGCGGAAGCGTTGCGCCGACATGGACGAGGCAGGGCGAGCCGGCTCATTCAGGTGAAGGAGCAGATTCATCGCTACCTCGGAGAACTCCTATGGGCTCTCGGCGAAGAGCGCGCGCACGATGGTGGCGAGACGCTGTGGAAAAGGCTCTTGCAGACCGACCCGCAGGCGTGGAAGGACATCTACAACAGCGCCGTTCGGGAAGACCGGCGGCTCAACGACGATCCGGTGCCGAAGGCGGTGACGCGAGCGATGGCTCGCGTCGACCTGAAAGCGCTGGCCGAAGCGCTCGAACAGATGCCGGTCCGAGCGCGCGGCGGGAAAGATCGCGTCACGGAACGACTGACCGCGACGCGCGTCGCACTCCGGAAGGTTGAAGAAGCGCTCTGGAAGCCGGTTCTCATGGAGGCTCGATGGCGCTCGTCTCTGCTCGTGATGGACGAGGCGCACCATCTCAAGAACCCGGGGACGCGCCTCGCGCGACAGCTCCAGGATCCCGAGTCGGAGAAGGACCTGCGCACCGGGGACGGTGCCATGGCACGCGCGTTCGACAGGATGCTGTTTCTGACGGCAACGCCGTTCCAGCTCGGCCACCATGAACTGGTGAACGTCCTGGTCCGATTCGGGGACGTGCGTTGGGACCCACGTCAGCTAGGCGAACGGCAACAGTTCGCCGAGCAGCTCGAGATCCTTCGAAGTCGCCTCGACGACAGCCAGCGGACCGCCATCGGGTTGCAGCGAGCGTGGAGCCGTCTCCGGCCGGAGGACTGCGACGCGGATGTTGACGCCTGGTGGCTGCGTCTGTGCCGTTCCGATCGCGAATCGCTGAACCACCATCAGCGCGCTGTTGTGGACGCGTTTGTCGCCGCTAAGCGGTCACGCGATGCTGCGGAAGAGGCCTTGCGGCCCTGGATCGTGCGTCACAACAAGGGGAACCATTGGGCGGGCACGACGATTCCGCGGCGCGCGAGGATGAACGGTGGCGCCGTGGTCGGCGTGGCGGGATCGACGGGGCTTCCCGTGCCTCCCCAGCAGATGCTGCCGTTCTTCCTTGCCGCACGAAGCGCGGTGAGGCCCGGCCAGGATCTTCTGGGCGAGGCGTTGTCCTCGTCATACGAGGCCTTCCGCAAGACGCGTGAGGACAGGAAGGTGGTTCGGGACGATCAGGAGGTGCCGCCGGAGACCGTCGTCGATCTGTCGCAGGCCAAGTGGTACCTGAGTGAGTTCGATCGCGCCTTGGAAGAGTGCTCAGGCGTCGCGCATCCCAAGGTGAACGCAACGGTCAGAAAGGTGGTTGATCTCTGGGAGTCCGGTGAGAAGGTGCTGGTCTTCGCCTTCTATCGGCACACGTGTCGCGCCCTGCGCATCCATATTAGTCGCGAGGTCGAGCGCCGAATCAACGAAACGGCCCGGCAGCGCCTTGCCGTGGTCGGGCGCCAGCCGAGCGACAAGGAGATAGAGCGGCTGCTCGAGCGGGTCCAAGGGCGCTTCTTCGACGATAGCGATTCTCCAGGGCGAAAGGCGATCGACCGTTGCCTCCGCGAGATTCTCGTGGCTCACAATCGCGGGCTCCGGAAGGCGCGGGTATCGGCAGATCAGCGGGGCGTTCTAACGGAAGTCATGCGACGGTTCCTCCGCGTGCCGACCACGCTCGTCAGGTGCTTCCCGCTAGGCGAACTGGAGACGCTCCAGCCTGCCGAGGCCGTTGCCGCGATGCTCGAGTACCAGGACGGCTCCGGAGTGTCGTGGCGTGCCAAGTTCAACTACTTCATCGAGTTCTTGACCGAACAGTGTTCCACGAACGAGCGTGACCTCTACCTGGGAGCCGCGAAGCACACTCAGACCGGCGGCATTCGCGTCGAAGATCAGGACGACGAAGACCCTGACGGCGAACGAGGGACCGTGCTCCTCGCCAACGTCCAGGTGGCGACCGGCGCCACGAAGCGCGACGCGCGTAGCCGCTTGATGCGCGCTTTCAACACGCCCTTCTTTCCAGACATTCTCGTCTGTAGCCAGGTGATGGGCGAAGGCGTGGACCTCCAGCGGTTCTGCCGCCACGTGATCCATCACGATCTGGCGTGGAATCCGAGCACCATCGAGCAGCGGACAGGACGGATCGACCGCATCGGGTGCAAGGCGGAGGGTCGGCAGCCAATCGTCGTGTACCTGCCGTACCTGGCCGGCACCGCCGACGAGCGGCAGTACCAGGTGATGTCGGAGCGGGAGCAGTGGTTCCGGGTGGTGATGGGCCAATATGAGGTGGCGAAGCTCATCACCCCAGAATCGGCGAACGCTGTGCCGCTGCCCGAGGCGATCTCGACCGAGCTGACTTTCGAACTGGGCCTGTCCGTTCAAGATGCGAAGACGAGCCGCCAGGTGCCGGCGAAGTCGGGGGGATAGACGCACCCACAATCGCTCGCGCGATACGACCGCGAGCCGCTTTACGGCGAGGGTCTCGTCTGGACCGGCCCAGAAGGTGGCGGCGCGACGTCGTCTCCGGCATGTTCAGCCGCGCCACGCCGCGATCACGACTCGCGCACTACAATGACTACGGTGTCCGGGCGCTGCGAGTGAATTTGCTACTCGCGCGCGATGCGCGGATAATTCGCTCGGGCGCGGCGTCTCTGGAGGCGCCCCCACCAGGGAGCTGACGACCAGAACCGGCCATCACAAGAAACCAGCCAACGACCGAGTGAGCCGTGACCGGCCAAGCGCACTCCGCGGCGACGAGAACCTTATGTGGCCCGACAACGAAACCGCCGACGATCTGATTGGCTTCCAGGTCCACGCCGACCTCGTTCGCGCGGTGGTCCTCAACCCCAAGTTGTTGCCTGTTACCGTAGGCGTGTTCGGCGACTGGGGCGGGGGCAAGACGAGCATCATGCGGATGCTCGAGCACGGCCTGTCGCCCGAGTCCTGGGAGAAGGGGAGTCTGGAGGCCATCCAGTGCGAAGGGACAGCCGTCGTTTATGTCAACACCTGGGAGTTCGAAGGCTACGACGACGCAAAGGCGGCGATCCTGAGCGCCGTCCTGCTGCAGCTCCATGAGCATCAGCGATTCGGTGCAAAGGTTCGTAAGAACGCCCTTAGACTCCTCAAGGGCATCAACGCAATGCGCCTCGTGCGGCTTTCCTTCAAATATGCAGTGCTCCCGGCGGCCGCCGCAGCTATGACAGGCGGCGCGGCGGCGGTGCCCGCTGCGGTGCTCGCGGCCTCAGGCCTGAGCCAGTTCTTCGCTGCAGGTGGGAAGTCCGAAGGGGAGCCCGAGACTCCGGCGCTCGATGATTCCGGCGAGCTGTGGAAGGGACTGCCCAAGGACGAAGCGATTGATGTGCGGACGTTCAGAAGGGAATTTGCCACGCTGCTGGCCGAGGCGAAGATCGAGTCGCTCGTCGTCCTGATTGACGACCTTGACCGTTGCTCCCCGGACCGCATCGTCGAGAATCTCGAGGCCGTCAAACTGTTTCTGAGCGTGAAGAATACAGCCTTCGTCATCGGCGCTGACCGCCGCATAGTGGAGCATGCGATCCGCTCTCGTTACGCGCGTCCGGTATCACACGGCGGCGACGAAGCGCGCCGAGCGTCGGCGCTCGCTGCGGAAGATCAGCTGGTGCGCGACTACCTTGAGAAACTGGTCCAGGTGCCGTACGCGATTCCGCGGCTATCCGCGGCGGAGATTGAAACGTACATGACGCTGCTCTTTTGCAGCGTGCACTTGAAAGACGAGGATGCAGGCCTTTGCGTGAAGGCAGCGCACGCAGCGCGCAAAGCCAATCGTTACGGGGCATTCGGCTACGGCGGCGTCTGGCAGGCGTTGTCTGGCAACGTCCCGAAACCTCTGGCCTCGCATCTTGCTCTCGCAGTCGCCGCAAGCCCGCTCATGGCGGATGGGCTGAAGGGAAATCCGCGTCAGGTGAAAAGGTTTCTGAACGCGCTGATGCTGCGCAAGGAGCTCGCCAGCGTCGCTGGCCTCGACCAGACGATCGAGACGAATAAGCTGGTGAAATTGATGATTCTCGAGTACGTCGAGCCCGACCTGTTTGTTGATCTGTTCAACAGGATCAATGCCGACGGCCACGTCGAAATCCTTGAGATTGTGGAGAACCAAGGCCGCGAGCCCGCGAAGGCGAAGGTGAAGGACACGGCGAAGGATCTCCTGCCGGGCTGGTCGAAGGCGTGGACAACGAGGTGGGCCGCGATGGAACCATCGCTGGTCCGCACGGACCTTCGGGATTACTTTTGGGTCTCGCGCGACCGGCTGGAGTCGACGTTCTCCGGTATCACGATGGTGCCGCCGATCGTACGCGCAGTGATCGGTGACTTTGCCACTGGTCTAGCGCCAAAGCGCAATCAAGCAGTCGCGACGGCGAAGACGCTCGGGGCCGACGAACGTGCTGTCATGTACCAGTTACTTGAACGGGAGATTGCGGTACGACCGGCGGATCTCAAATCCTACGAGCCGCTGCGAGCGCTGACTGAAGCGGACGTGGACGGTGCGGCGGCCACTCTCGCCCGGGTGCTGACCAACACTCCAGCGCCCGAGATGCCGGGTACCTTGGGCCTGTGGACCGTAACGCTGCTCAAGAACAAGCCGGCCTATCGCGATGTGCTCGGACCGGCAGTCGATCAGCTGCGCGGAACCGACACCACGGTCGGCAAGGCGATTGACACAGCGAACGAGTAGCCGATGGGGACGTCAACCAGCTATAGCGCGCCGGGATCGTGGGGACCGCTGAAGCGGGAAGTGACGGCGGCCGCCAATGAGGGAGCTGCGAGCGCGGCAACCGCCGGGCGCATCATCGGTCATTTCATTCAGGCAAATGGCGGGCCTGCTGGTATGAGCAGCAGTGCCGGTTCCGGGGGCACGATCGGCGGCAGCGCCGGGAGCGCAGTCGCGCGGCGCCTCGGCGGCTTCATTAGCGCCGTCGCCGCAGTCGGCCTTGCCGAAGCGTTGCGGCGCGAAGGCCTCGCCGATCTTGTAGGAAGACCGGTTCAGGAAATACTGGCAGCGCTCATCGACCGACTCGGCGGATCAGCCAGCACGATCGACGACGTAGATGCGCGCACGGCGCTCGCGCGCCTTCAGGAGGAACTTCTCAAAGACGCGCAGACGCCCGACCAGCTTGAGCGGATTCTCCAAGAGCAACCCGCGAACCTCGATGTCGTGCTGCGCGACTATTTCGGCTTATATCTATTCGAGCAGTTCTGCCGCGTGTTCTTCGAGCGGCTCGTGCAGAAGAAGGGCGAGTCGAAGGCGCTCGCATTTCTCGACGACATCAGGGAGTTCATCAAGGCAACACTCATCAACCGAGTGGGTCGTCGCGTCATCTCGACAATCCAGTGGGCGGCACAGGAAGGCGCCAAGCTCTGCGCCGACATCATGCAGGCCACACTTGCCGTGTTCGTGACGTGATGCACAATATCGACCTCAGGATTGGATGCGAAGCGCACCGCGACGAAGGGATCGCGGTGATGGCGTTGTACGAGGATGGCACGCGCCTCTGCACGCTCGACATTCAGTATTCGATGCTGCGTACGCTTCGGAATCCGAATCCGCTGGCCCTGGACTTCCTGGTCCTGGCCAGCGCCGTATACGCGCTCGACAAGACAATCGTCAGAGCGACGGCGCAGGATGGCTGGACGCGCGAGTGTTCGCTGTCGATGCCGGTGTCAGATCCCGGACGTTGGAACGCTGCGTTACCGGAGCTGACCGAAGCGATCACGTTTCTCACCGGCGATCGTTGGCGCTTTGCATTTGCGCCGCTGAGCGGACAGATTGCGTTTCTGCGCCGTGCTCCACGCACACGCCACAGGCAAGTCGTCATTCCGACAGCCGCACTCAACACGGTCTGCCTGTTCTCCGGTGGTCTCGACTCGCTCGTCGGTGCGATCGACCACCTAGAGCAGGAAGGGTCGAAGCTGCTGCTGATCGGGCACCATGACGGCGACATGGCCGGACCGTTCTCCGACCAGCGCAACCTTATCGAACCGCTTCGGGCTGCGTATCCGCAGCGGCTGCGGCCGATCTTTGTTCGGATCGGCCAGGCCCCCTCGGGCGATGAGATCACATTGCGCAGTCGTTCGTTGCTTTTCATCGCGCTGGGGATGTACGGGGCCTCAACGATCGGTCCTGAGGTGCCGCTTCTGATCCCGGAGAACGGAACCATTGCGCTCAACTTTCCGCTCACGCCGTCGCGGCGCGGGTCATGCAGCACACGAACTGCGCACCCGTACTACCTTGAGGTGCTCGGGCGCGCGCTTCGACGCGTCGGCTTTGCGAACAGGTTCGCAAACCCGCTCGCGGGCAAGACCAAGGGTGAAGTCGTCAGTTACTGTGCGAATCCGGAGCTTCTGGCCCGGCTGGCACCGTTGACTGTGTCCTGCGCGAAGCGCAGCCGGCGCGGGCACTGGAAGCGCACGACGGCGAGGAGCTGCGGTCAGTGCATGCCCTGCATCTACAGACGCGCAGCGCTTCACCAGGCGGGGCGCGACGACGAGGTGTACGGCAACGATGTGTGCGCCGGCGAGGTGGACGTATCCGGCGAGGATGACGCCGGCAGAGATTTCAGGGCTTGCCTGTCGCTGCTCCGACGCAATCCATCGTCTGAGGAGATTGCCAGCACCTTGATGGCGAGCGGGCCTCTGGACGTCAGCCGTCTGACGGGCTATGCGTCGCTGGTGCAGCGAGCGATGGACGAGATTCGGAATCTGGCGCGGGACAAAGGGACGGCCGCGATTCAACGCGCGGCCGGGATGACGCGCTGAACATGCTCGACAGCCACTGCCATTTAGATCGATACCGCGACGCGCGCAGCGTCGCGGAACAGGCGGCGGACAAAGGCGTGTTCACGATCGCGGTAACGAATCTCCCGAGTCACTTCAGGGCGGGCCTCCCCCATGTCCGCAAGCTGGCGAAGGTGCGGCTCGCGCTTGGCCTTCACCCGCTGGCGGCGGCAGAGCATTGTGGCGAGCTCGCCGACTTCGAGGCGTACTTCGCCACCACGTCGTTCATCGGTGAAGTGGGTCTTGATTACTCGAACGAAGGACGGGCCAGGAGGCAGCGACAGTTGGAGTCCTTTCGCTTCGTCGCCGGCCTGGTGGGTGTGACGCCAAAGGTGGTATCGCTGCACTCGCGAGGCGCCGAAGCGGACGTATTGGCCGTGCTCGATCAGTTCGGCGTCAAGCGCGCGATCTTCCACTGGTATTCAGGGACGCTAAAGACGCTCGATGACGTCATCACTGCAGGGCACCTGCTTTCGGTCAATCCGGCCATGATCCGATCGGCGAAGGGCCGGGAGATCATCGCGCGGATTCCGAGAACTCAGATCTTGTCCGAAACGGACGGTCCGTATGTTCAAGTGGGCGGCGCTCCTGCGATGCCCTGGGACGTGGCGCTCGTGGAGAAGCATCTGGCGAAGCTCTGGAATCTGGCCGTAGGTCAGGCGAGCGCACAGATGTGGTCCAATTTCGTTGCGCTCGTCGACCAGACGCGGCCAGGACTGCGTTAGTCACCATTGTCCCGCACCACCTTCCGATTGTGTCGGCGAGTGATCAGAGGATTCAATTGACTGTGAATCTTGATCTGGCGGCGTCGCCGAGAGACCGGACGCGCGTCGCCCCGTAGCGACAACATCAGATGACCGGCGCTGGCCCCAGGATTCGCGAAAGCACGCCTGGGCTATCCATCGGTCAGTCGTCTTGGTCCTCCTCAGAGTCCGTCGTGGATGCCGGCAACCTCCACGTGATGAAGCGTTCGACTGCATCCTCCGCATCGAGAAGCGCCCTCGCCGCCGTTATCCGCGATTCGAGTTCCGCCTTGTCGGCTGGCTCCATTGCTTCGGCGCGACGGCTCAACTCCTCGAGGAGCCCTCGAAGGGCCTGCGCCTCCTTCCACGCTGTCGCGATCGCTCGTAATTCCTCCAGCGATCGCTGTCGCGCCTGGGCGCGGGCCTGCGCTCGTTCACGTCTACGCCAGGCCCTGTGTTCGGCTTCTGCCGCCCGCCTCTTTGCCTCCGCACGTTGGTCGGCTTCCGCGGCCAGTTGGGCAATCTGCGGAGCAGCTGCCTCGAGTGCCGCGGCGATGTCGCCCACGCGAGTCACCAAGTCACCGGGGCCGTCCTCCGGCCACTGTTGCGACCACTCCGTGTCGTAGATGGGCGAGTACGCCTTCAAAGCGAGATGACCCGTCGTCATGTCCCGCGTCAAGTCCGTCTCGTGCGGCGACTGGGGAGCATAACGTCTGACCGGTGGAAGGTCAGTGATTCGAACAAACCGGTCGGCTCCAACGCGTCTCACGCGCACGTGTTCGGCAGGCTCGAATAGAGTCAGGCCGATCCGAATGTCCGAGACGATTGCGATGGTCGCCCGTCCAGGCTCCCAGCTGCGGAGCGTTCCATAGCCGATCACCGGCGCAATCCGCCCGATGTCCAGTTCAGGCCGCTTGTAGGACGACTCCAGCCGAACGGTGTGCCCGCGATTCTCGAGTTCGTTGAACAGGGCGTTCAACACCATGGCGGCGGCCCTGAGTGTGCCTTTGGTGACGAAGGCGTCTACAATGTTCCGCTTCGCCGGCCAGAGATAGCCAAGGTCGTCGGGCGAGGCCTGTTCGAGGGAACCCTGCCACGCGCTGACCAGCGGATGGTGCGCGGAGCCCGGCTTCGGCTTTGCCGCCCTCACCAAGGGCGGTGGGGAGTACTCGGCAAACGATGCGTGCTCGGGTACCGCCTGGCCGCGAACCCACTCGACTGGATCTCCGGGCTTCGCTGGCGGCAGATCCGGCACCGCCAGCGTCTCGCCAGCGGCCTTGCGCGCCCAATAGCCCCTGGGCGGGTGCGGAACGTTCAGCGAGTCGCACACGCGCGCGAGGTAGTTGGAGGAGACGTCGAGCTTGCTCGCCACCTTCGTCATCGGCTGTCGCCAGATCTGTTCGTACAGCGCCTCTCGACGGATCCGCATATTGCGGTAGGTACTACCACGGTTGCCACATGGCGCGCATCCCGCGGTCCCGGTTGACGTCGTCCCGAACGATGGTATCGTCTCCGAGTGTCTCGTCGCTGGACCCCGGCCACTATTGCGCCTGAGGACCTGCCACTCGTCGTTCTCTGGAAGGAGATGCTCGCTGCCACAGGCATTCCGGAGTATCGGGCATGGCAGCTGGTTCAGGAAGACTCGTTTCCGATCCCGCGTCTTCCCTACCACGGGTACCAGGCACGTGGTCGACGCCGAAAAACGGGACGCCGCGAAGTCGACGCGACGAGCCTCACCTTCTCCAAGCCGCAGGTCTGGAAGTTTATCGCTCTCGATGAACACGAGCGCGCGCGCCTCACCATGCTCGACTATGAACGACCGCGGTGTTGCCATTGTCCGCTTCACTGCCCGCCGCATGGTACGGTTCAAGCTCCGCACTCGTACGCGGACCGCTTCAAGCGGCGCTGGTGGCAGGAATGAAAGCCCCTTCGCCGCCCAAGTCGGTGGACGAGATTCCCGCGGTATGCCTCGAAGCGGACCTGGCAAGCATCTTCCGGCTTCCCCTTTCGCACGTGAAGATGTGGCGTCGCGTGCCGGACCTTCTACCGTTTCCACCGCTTCCGTGGCTCGATCGCCAGTTGCGCGTGAGCGGATGTGTCGTCGCCTGGTTCTTGGCGCAGGAAGACGGGGAGTACTACCGCACGTTCACCGGACCGCTCAAGAAGCAGGCCGGCACGAATCGGCGGACACCGCTGCCTTGGTGGCGTCTGACCGCGCCCCACGAGCCGAGGTTCTGGGCGCGGCCTCTCGAGGGTGAACGGCCGACGCTCTCCCTGAAGGCCGTGGCACAGACGCTCCGCGTCAGCCCCAGTTGCCTTCGAAGGGCTGTCAGAGATCCAGAGTTCCCAATGCCACCGGCCGTTGCCAGACCGTTGAGATGGACGCAAAGGCAGATGGACCGCCTGTTGTGGGCACCCCCAGATCACGAGGAGCATCTGCGGCGGGCTAGACCGGTGACTCGAAGGCGCTCGCGCTAGCCTATGGCGAACGCCGGGAGTCGAGGGCGAATTGAGGCGCCCTCCAAGCCGTCCTCCCTTGGGCGCTCCCGAACAGGGAGGTATCCAGTGAGCGATCCGCTGTCGCCGGACGACGCCAAGGAGCTGGTGCGACTTTGTGAGGCAGGAAGGCTCTACGAAGTCGAAGAGTGGATTCGGTCCGGCCGGTCGATTCTGGTCCCCAAGGAGATCAGGAAGACGCCGTTGGGCGTTGCGATGTCCACTGGCTTCCACAGCCTAGTCGAACTGCTTCTCCGTCACGAACAGAGCCAGGTAGCCAAGGACTCCGTACTCCGGGAGGCGTTGTTGTTCGACCGTCGGGCATTCGTCGAACTGGCTCTGACGCACGGCGCCGATATTCGGTCCGTGCCGCTCCTCGATGTTCTTCTGACCGCCGATCGTGCCATCGTTGCGAGGTTCCTCGAGCTGGGAGCGGACCCGGTAACGGGCTATCCGTTTGCCCACGCTTTCCACCAACTGCGAGTGAAGACCGTAATCGGCTCCTACTTGGACTGCCGCAGGAGCCGGCCGGACATCGCGGCCGATCTGCAGGAGCAGATAGACATCGCTCTCCGTCAGTTCTGCCAAGAGGGAAATCTGAAGTGGGTGAGTCTATTGATGTGGGCGGGCGGAAATCCACGATCACGCGGCCCCGTCCTGGATGATCTCGAAAACGCCGACAATCCTGAATTCCACACAACGGCCCTGGAGGAAGCGGCTTGGAGCCGCAACGTCAAGGTGCTGAAGCGGCTCAAGCCCGTTAGCAGCGACAACTTCCCCGTGCTGCTCGACAAGGCAGCGTTCGGCGCCGATCGAGACACGCTCGCCTATCTCCTCGACCTGGGGGCGAATCCGAACGACCGAGCGGATGGAGGCTCCAGCGCGCTCGACGCGTGCATCCGATATGTCCGCTGGGACAACTTCAGAGCCCGGAACCCCTACGGGGCCGCTCGTCAGCCTTCCGCATACAAGGTGTCAAGCGGGTGTGACGCGATCAAGCTGCTGCTGCAGCAGGGAGCGATGTGGAAGCCGGATCCATCGACCCTAAACGCTACGAGACACATCTTGTACCGGCTCGAGCCTGAGGTGTCCGTCGAACTGCTCGGTCGGCTGCTGAAGAACGAAAACGGCGAGGCGGCCGTGCAAGAGCTTCTGCGTGTGGCGCAGATGCGCCAGCACGTTGCCCGATGCCACGAGCAACTGTCGCGTCTCGGACTCATTCTCCCCGGGCGTCGGGTGAACAAAGTGGAAAAGGAAGTGCGCCGCGATCTGCCGGCATGGATGCGACGCTTCGACCGGAAGACGCTCTACGAGGAAATCTGGGCCGAACCCGCCGAGAAGGTGGCTGCCCGGTACGGACTTTCCGGCGTGGCGATCGCCAAGGTGTGCCGATGGCTCAAGATCCCAAAGCCGCCCCGCGGCTACTGGGCCAAGAAGGCGGCCGGTCAGCGAACGCCGGCGAGGCCGAAGCTCCCGCAGTCCGAGGCAAAGACCACCTCCGCAAGAACTCGGCCGAGCACAAGGTGACGCCGACTCACTGGCCTGGTAACCACAAGAGCGCACGAGATCGACGGAATGCCCAAGAAAGAACGGCAGAGGGACTCGATCACGTCCCCTGCTAGAAAGCAGCCGCCGCCAGAGTATCGACCCTCCGACGACGGAGGGACGCTCTTTCGCGCCCTTCTCGAGGCCACCCCAGGACGGCGAGGCCAACGCGGACAGTTCTGCATGGAGGGGCGACTCCGCAGGATGACTCCCGAACTCGAGGAAGACATAGCCCACCTGCTCGCGCAAGCGGCCGTCGCCGATTTCAGAAAGAGACAATCTGAGGGCACATTGAACCAACCGGAAGGCACCGAGAGAGCCCCTACGCACGGTGGCCCGGCGGAGTATGTCGACTATCTGACGGACCGACTGTGGCTCTACCGAGCGCTGCGGTTTGGCGATCACGACGAGTTGTTCGACAGGAGGTACGCTGCCAGTCCGAACCCGCCGGTCTTCAACAAGGAGTCGGAAGCCCAGAACGTCGTGGTGTCTCGAGAACCAGCCAAGGCTGCCGCTGTTCGTGCGCTCATCCCTCAGAAGAGGCGCCATCGATGGTTTCGGTCGATGAAGAGCTCCCAGGCCTTGGCCCTTAGCATCTTCGGAAATCTGAAGATTCTCGGTCACTCCGACGTGCTCGAAGCAGTTGCGTCCGATGGCAACGGCGGCCCCGCGTTCGGTCCCGGCCCAATCCTCGCCAACAGCATTGTGCTCGAGCATGACGCGAAGCTGCCAGGTGAACGGACCAGTACGAGCATCGATGTGTTGATCGCGGGGGATAGCACAGTGTGCGTAGAGTGCAAGCTCACCGAGTCCGAAGTCGGCCGCTGTTCCCGCGCACTCCTTCCTCCGGCCAGCGATCGCCACTGCGGCGGACAGAATCCGTTGAATGCGACCGGGCTGCGCTGTCCACTTGCCGACCTGGGCGTCAAGTACTGGGAGGAGGTGCCGACTGTCGTGAACATCAACAAGTGGCACGGCCGCCGTGATTGTCCAATGTGCGAACCCTACCAGTTGATCCGCAACATCCTGGCGGCAAACCGGCCTGGCTGCTCGCGAGGGCACGCGCTTCTCATCTACGATGCTCGGAATCCAGCCTTCCGACCGCGCAGGAACGGAACCTTCGAGGTGCTTCAGGAGGCGTTACTGGATCCCACCGTCCTTCGCCGATGCTCGTGGCAGTCGATCCTCTCGGCCATGATGGATCGCCCGGTCCTTGAAGGTTTGGTGCTGGAGGTCGAGCTGAAGTACGGGCTGATCCCATGGGCGCAGCCTCCGTCAGCTGTCGCGCGGTGAGGTCTCTGCTCTGTCGGACGTTTGCCAGGGCGTCCCAGCGAGAGTATCTTGCTTCCGCACTCGCGACCTCTTCGTTCGGTTGCTGTCTCCAGCAATGACGAATTCAAGCCTGAAGGGAACGAAGCGCGCGCCCATGCCAGGGAAACTGAAATGGAACTCTCGAGAATCTCCGTTTCCAATTTTCGGAACTTCTCAGCACTTGACGTTGAGCTGAACGGCAACGTCGTCGTGGTGGGTGAGAACCGAGTCGGAAAGAGCAACCTTCTCTACGCGCTCCGCCTTCTGCTGGACCCCACCCTCCCCGACAGCGCCCGCCAACTGACCTTGTCCGATTTCTGGGACGGCCTCAACGTCCCTTGGGCCGACAAGAGAATCACGATCGCCGTTGAGATCGCCGAATTCGAGGGCGACCTCGACGTGCTGGCCTTGCTTACAGACTATCGGCTTAACGACGACCCGCACAGGGCGCGTCTGGTGTACGAGTTTCGGCCCCGTGCGGACCTTGACGCACAGCCGACGTCCGAAGAGGATTTCGAGTTCATCTGCTATGGCGGTGAGGATGAGGCCAATCGCTTCGGCCACGACCTGCGCCGGAGACTCACGCTAGACGTGCTTCCGGCACTCCGGGATGCGGAGGGCGACCTCGCGGTATGGCGCCGCTCTCCGCTGCGGCCGCTGATCGAGAAGGCCTTCAGCGCCATCGCGGGCGATGACATCCAAGAGATTGCCGACGCAGTGCAGACCGCGACGGAGAAGATGGGCGAATTCGAAGATGTGAAGGCTCTGGAAGAGGACATCGGTACGCTGTTCACCGAGATGAGCGGTTCACGACAGGACATTAAGCCGCGGCTCGGCTTCGGCCCGACGGACCCGGCGCGCCTCTATCGGACGATCAGGCTGCTGATCGACGAGGGCGCGCGGTCGATTGCCGACGCCAGTCTCGGTTCTGCCAATCTCGTATTCCTCACGCTCAAGATGCTCGAGTTGCGGCAGATGCTGGCCGAGAACAAGCGGGACCATACCTTTCTTTGCATCGAGGAGCCGGAAGCGCACCTCCATCCTCACCTGCAGCGGTCGGTCTACCGGCACCTGTTCTCAAGCGTTCGGCGAGAGGGAGCCGAGGAGCAACCGCTATCTGTCTTTCTCACCACGCATTCGCCTCACATTGCGAGTGTCGCGCCCATCCGGTCGTTGCTCCTGCTGAAGGACGTTGGAGACGCGGGCACCGTAGGGGCTTCGACCGCCGCGGCACCGCTCGACGAGGATGAAGCGGCGGATCTCGCGCGGTACCTTGATGTGACGCGTGCCGAAATCCTCTTCGCCAGAGGTGTCGTCCTCGTCGAGGGTGATGCTGAGAGATTCCTCATCCCGGCGTTTGCTAAGGAGATGGGGCTCTCGCTTGACCACCTTGGCATCACCGTTTGCTCGGTGGCCGGGACGAACTTCAAACCGTATGCGAAGTTCCTGACGGCTCTCAGGATCCCGTTCTCGATACTGACAGACTGGGATCCACGAGACAACGGCCGGGCTCTGGGCTTCAATCGGGCCGCGAATTTGGTGCGCGCCATCTCGCGCGTGCCGACAGGCGAGGTTCCCGATGCCGTTAAAGATCGGCTCGATGAGGCCGACGACGAGCACTTGCGTGAGATTGCAGCCGAGTTCGGAATCTTCATGGACGATGAAACCCTGGAGGTCGATCTGTTCCGCGACAACGACCTCCGCGGCATTGTTATCGAGACGCTTCGGGAGGGCACCTTCGGTACCGCATCAAGGACCCTGATCGATCGTTGGGAGTCAGATCCGGAGGCGCTCGTCGTCGCAAGATTTCTGTCTATGGTCGAGTCCGTCGGGAAGGGACGCTTCGCGCAGCGGCTTGTGTCGCGGCTGGAAGGCCAAGCACCGCCGGTCTTTGTCCGCGACGCGATCACCTTCGTGAGGGACCGTGTCTGAGCCGGCGCTGTACCTGCGGGCGGCGGCGGCCTTGCGCCGCAATAACGGCCAGTGGTCGGCCTACAACGCCGCCTCTCATTGCGTCGTTCTCGCCGGCCCCGGCAGCGGCAAGACGAAGACGCTGACGATCAAAATGGCGCGAGTTCTCGCGGAAGAGGTTGAAGCGCCTCGAGGTGTGGCCTGCATTACCTACAACAATGAGTGCGCACGAGAGCTGGCGACCCGCCTGGATGCCCTCGGCGTTCAGCGACGCAACCGTGTGTTCATCGGCACAGTCCATTCCTTCGCGCTAACGCAGATCATTCTTCCTTACGTCCGCACCGCGGAGATAGACGTCCCGCCTGGCTTTCGCGTCGCCACGCAGGCGGCGCAGCGCGCCGCACTTGAGGTGGCATACGACAGCGTCATCGACCGAGGCGAAGATCCCCATCGACACTGGCGGTTCACGATGGACCGATATCGTCGGTCACATCTAGACCGTGAGGCAGAAGGATGGCGGGAAGACCCCGAGACGGCCTCGCTGATCGAGGCTTATGAGTCTGAGCTCCGGCGGCATGGGCTGATCGACTTCGACGATATGCCGATTCTGGCGGTGCGCGCCATGCGCGGACATCCGTGGGTGCAGCGCGCCATCCTGGCGAAGTACCCGGTGCTGTTCGTCGATGAATACCAGGATCTGGGCTCCGCCCTGCACCGGATGGTGATGGGGCTGTGCTTCACGACAGGCGTCAGGCTGTTCGCCGTTGGTGATGTGGACCAGTCCATCTACGGATTCACGGGCGCGAACCCGACCTTGCTGCAGCGCCTGGCGGCCCGGCCGGACGTTGAAGTAGTTCGGCTGCGCCTCAACTACCGCTCCGGCGCTGCGATTGTGACTGCGTCGGAGTACGCGCTTGGGGAGGAACGCGGCTACGAGGTTCCCGAAGGTGCTCCAGAGGGAATGGTGTACTTTCATCCGCGGCCGGGTGACTTCTCGCTGCACGCCGATCATCTCTTTGCCCAGATCCTACCGGAGGCCTTCGAGAGGACTGGCGTTCGTCAGGGAGGTGTTGGTGTCCTCTACCAGGCAGCCTGGATTGGCGACTTCGTGGCGGCGTCTGCGCGGAACCATGGCTACGAGATCATCCGCGCCGACACCAACGCCCTCTACCCGCGCGGCAGCCCCCTGATGCGCTGGCTGGAGTCATGCGCGACCTGGTGCTGCGGCGGGTGGCGCAGGGGAAAGCCAAGGTTCGGAACGCTGTCGGTAGACGGTCAGCGGCTGTTCGCCGAGGCGATTGGGACACCCGATCAGCGACTCGGCTTCCAGAGACTGCTTCTCGGCGTCGTGTGGAATCGCCGGCAGCCGGCGCAGCCGCTGGCTGGATGGCTGAGCGGCATCCAAACGGAGTTGCTGGACTGGCACTTCGAGCGGTGCCGCAGTCTCGATGAGGAACGGGCGCTCTTGGTAGCCTTCATTCGGAGGACCCAGGCTGGCGGCGACGCAGACGGTATGACCCTCGCGCAGTTCGCGGGCTTTGGCGAGGGCGGAGACAGGATCAGCCTCTCGACGCTGCACAGTGCTAAGGGCCGCGAGTTCGAGATCGTCGTCCTGTTCGGCATGGACAACGGACGCGTACCCCGCACCGGAGCGGGCCCTGCTGAGCGCAGCGAATCCCGCCGGTCCTTCTACGTTGGGTTCACGAGAGCGAAGAAGGAGCTGCACATCGTCTATTCCCAGGGAAATCCCTCTCCCTTCGTCCGAGAAGTGCAACAGCAACTCGACGATAGTCGGGAGCACTAGGAGTCTTGAACCCGAGAAGTCTTGCTGATTGAGTCAAGGTGTTCACGCCGCAAGGTGCACCTCCTGGAGAAAGCCGGCGAGCGCGGTATCGAGGCGGTCGAATGCGTGTTGGCCGTGGGCGGAACCCGTGGGCTGGAGCGACGCGGCCGGTCGAAGCGCGCGGGCACGGTCGCACTATCTGTCGCCGGTGTCGCAGGAGCAGTCGTGACGGCATCCATCATCGGACGGGCATCCACGGACATCGCCATCCCTCGGGTAGACGCCCTCACCGAATGCTCCGTTGTTGTCTGCTGCCTGGGGTGTGTACCTCGCCGCCTCGATGTTGTTCGCGGCGGCGAGGTCCACAGGGTGGGTAGTTCTCAGCGATTGACCTTCTTCACCGCGTCACGGATTGCGCGGTCCTCGGAGACGCTTCTGTTCCAGTGGTAGGACGGATGGTCGCGACCGGTATAGACGTTCCCGGAGTCGGTCGTGACCGTTGCCGTCACACCACCCTGTTCCTCCTTGGTTGAGACGTGGACCACCTTCTCGTTGTCCTTCGACATAACGTACTCCTTTCCCGAGGTTCTACTCCTTGCCGACGGCCCATAGTCCCCCGATCGTTTGGACGCCGGAAGAGGCAACAAGTAGCAACAACTCGCTTGATTCAGGTAGCAATAAGTAGCAACAATCTCGCGTGACTCGCCCCAACCGGTTGCCCCGTTCGAGAGCCAGTCGAGCTGGTCGCCCCCTTGGCCACCGGTTTCGGCCTGCACAGCTCGCGGAGATCAGAGCCGCAATCAAGCTCAAGTACACAACGGACGCCCGCTTCTATAGAGCAGCTGAGCAGGCGGCACGGGCCCCGAAGTTCGCTCGTTTCAAGCCCCCAGGTGATGTGGAAACGGTGGCGAACGCGTACAAGAGGATGTTCAGCGGTGGCTCTCTTCCGCTTCTCTATCGGCGTTTGGCAGAGGAGTTGTTGGGCGTCCCTCTCGACCCCCAACGCGCGCTACGTGAGGCGCAATCCGATGCTCGAATCGCAGAGAATCGTCAACCGGTTGTCGCGGCCCCTTTCACGCTGACGTCCGAGAGAGCGAGCGCTCTTCGGCAGTGGGCTGATTATCGGCTGTACCCGTCACGCAGGCTGCGAGCGATTCGTTGCGCGGTTAGGACGGAAGCGGAGTATTTCAGGGTTGGGTTCAAACTCCTATCGGACGAGGGGCGACTGTTCGGAGACGCCTCCATACCTTCGCAGGGAGCTGAACTGCTCGTTCACATCGGCCGGAACGATTTCAGTCGACCACGTCAGAACATCATGGCCGGCGACCTGTTCTTCACTTACTACAGGAACGGCATTCGGACGGAGCCTGACAGGAAGCTGTTCCCGTCAGAGTCGTGCTTGAGCGTCACGCTCGAACTGACAATCGATGACAGCTACAACGCGCGCGTGTCTCTTAACGACGAATGTCTGTTGTCCTCCCAAGTGATTCCGGAGATCTGTCATTGTGTTGCTCTGATGGCTTGGGGCGACGGCAGTCCCTTTGATATTCAGATCGATCACTGCTCGACTGAGTGTGCGGTACCTCAACCTGCTCACGCCTCTGACGAGGACTCTGACGCCCCGATGCGTCTTGCTCACGTCTCGACATTCCCGCCCTTACACTGCGGAATCGCCTCATTCGCCACCGACATGATTGCGGCGGTACGTAATGTCGTTCATTCGAAGTACTCGCTCCACTATGGCGATGCTCCGGCGCCGGACGCCGTGTGTAGCGCAGATGTCAGGTCGCTTGAGGCTCTTGCTCATTTGGCCCGAGTGATCTCAGCGAGCGATTGCGATGCCGTCTGCCTTCAGCACGAGTTCGGGATTTGGGGAGGAAGCCAAGGAGAGCATATTCACGCTTTCTTGGACAACCTGTCCAAGCCGGTCGTGTCTGTGCTCCACACGACGTTCGGACCGCACGTGCGGAGCGCCGTGCAGGACGGGATAATGCGACGCCTTGTTGAGCAGAGCGTGCGGGTCATTGTTCTAACCGACTTGGCGAAGACCTCTTTGGTGGCGCTTCTGAACTCGTACGGTGAGAAGATCGTTGTCCTACCCCACGGAGTCCCGGATGTGCCTTTCGCAGCACCTCCTGCGAGGTGGAAACGCGGCAGGTCCGGACGTCCGTGTCGTTTGATCTCCCCGGGCTTCTTGCGCGGGTCGAAGGGTCTCGAGACGATGTTGATGGCGCTTCGCCAGTTGCTCGAAGACGGCCGGCCAGTGCGTTACACCATCGCCGGCCAGTCGCAGGTGCAGTTCGAAGGGCAACAGAGGTACGGCGAGCAATTGGGGTCGCTGGTGAACGCGCTGGGGCTCGAGTCAGCCGTGGAACTCGATGTCAGGTACCTGACGCTGGAAGAACAGATCGAAGCGATTCGCAGAAGCCACGTGGGGATCTTTGCGTACCAGGACGCTGGGCAATCGTCAAGCGGAGCGCTGCCACTCGTGTTGTCTGTGGGAAGGCCAGCGATTTGCACGCCGTTCGAGTACGCGAGGGCCAAGGCACGCGAAGGTTCGGCAATTCGCCTCGCAGAGGACTTCGGCACGCAGGCAGTCGTTCGGGCGGTCGAGACCCTGCTCGATGGCCAAGACTACTTGGAGGCTGCCGAGCGCGCATATGCGGCGAGCCGTACGTGGATCTGGAAGGAAGTAGGCGTTCGGATTCGAGACGAGTGCCGACAGGCACTTTCCCCTGGCGGGACGCCGTAAGCCGCCGGGTTCGGATTGCCCAAGCGGAGCAGAATGACCACGGTGACCAGGGTCTTGTCCCGTCAAGTTCCACATGTGGTTCCCCACCGCGACGGATGAGACAGGGTACTGTGGCGCTGGCGTAGGCACGGAGGTCGGCCACCACTTCGGTGCTGTGAGCCCGTCGTCAGGTTGGACCGGGAGTCGGTCTCGCACCGCATACTGTGACCACGCGGGTGTCCCTCCAGGTGTCCCTCCCCTGGGACGCACGCCGGAGCGCGCTTTGTAGACTGTAAAATCACCAACTCCACGCCACGCCGCTGGAGCTGGACACGGATGTGTTTCCGCAGGGGCTACACCTTACGTCCCATCTGGCGAACAGGTGCAGACTCGGCCATCTCCTCCAGGCGTCGCCGCGCCTCTCGCTTCCCGATGTTCTGGATCCTCGCTAGAGCGGCGAGAGTCGTCGTACGCATCCGAACACGACCCTCACGACTTGCCCACTGAACCACCGCCTGTCCACTCACGCCGAGCAGCTGTCCAAACTGCGTCTGCGTGAGGCCGAGGCGGGCGCGGAGCCCTTTGAGGCTATTCGAGGTCGGACGCAGCTTGCCGGCGTGCTGGGTCGCGTCCTCGGTCTCCTTGGCCACCATGACCGGCGTCACTACCTTCACAAGCTCACGACAGGTCCGATTCACGGCGGCGATCTGACGGCGTAGCTCTGCGACGCTCTTCTTGAGGCGGACATTGTCACGCCTGAGGGGGGCTAACTCCGTCCTCACTTGCCTCCTGGCGACCCGCTGAATCTCCTCCCGAAGCACCTTGGCCACCATGTTTGCCATATGTGATTTCCCCGCTGTTGGTTACCTGAGATGAACCGCCACCATGGCTTGCCAGTATTGCCGCTTCTTACGAGAATTGCTACTGATCCCATTAGGGGGACGGGTCGACAACAGGCCTTGTCGTCGCCTACCCCTTGCCCTTTGCGAGCAACAAGGCCCGGCTCCGGCGCCGTCAGGGGCGGCCGTGCACTCGGCGGGACTATCCATAGGTCATGTGGTCTTCGTCCTCCTCAGAGTCCGTCGGCGATGACGGCATCCTCCACTTGATGAAGCGTTCGACTGCATCCTCCGAACTGAGAAGCGTCCTCGCCACCGTCATTCGCGACTCGAGGTCCGCCCTATCGGCTGGTTCCATCGTTTCGGCGTGCCGCTCCAACTCCTCGAAGAACCCTCAAAGGGCCTGTGCTTCCTTCCACGATCTTGGGATGGCTCGGAGTTCTTCGAGTGATCGCTGCTGCGCTTCGGTGCAGGCTCGTGCTTGTTCGCGCCTGCGACACACCCGCCGCTCAGCTTCGGCCGCCCGAAGCTTTGCTTCAGCTCGTTGGTCAGCGTCCGAGCCAACTGGGCGATCTGTGGCGCCGCTGCCTCGAGTGCCGTGGCGATGTCGGCGACGCGGGCCGCCAGATCGCCGGGCCCGTCCTCCTGCCACTGCTGCGACCATCGGTTCTGCTACTGCCGGTCATCGGCTACCCCTACCATCGATCGGTATGCCTGGCGGAGCAGCGACTCGCCGTCGCGCGGACCCCCGTCGTAGTGCCACCACGGGTCGTACCGGCGCTCTCGGTGGGTGGCGAACTCGCCTCCCTGATGGCCCAACGGAGGAGGTGCCGCAGCGTCGCCATCAGGTGCTCGACACCGACTTCGCCACCGCGGACGGGCCGACGACCGCGATGGGCTTCCCTGCGGGGTTACACTCTCAGGCATGTTCATCGACGATCCCGGCGCCGCCCTGCACCTCTCCGCTACTGATCTGGCGGTCTTCCTTGGGTGCCGCCGTGGGATCGCCTTGGAGATGGGCGTCGCGGCCGGGAAGTTCGCCCGTCCGCACTTCGACGACCCCCGGCTCGAGGCGCTCTTCCGGAGGGGCCTGGATCACGAGGCGGCGTTCGTCGACTCCCTGAAGAACGCCGGGGCGTCATCGATCGTGGAGCTCGGCGACGTGAAGGATCGCCTTGAGGCCGTGGAAAGAACGACCGCCGCCATGCGATCCGGCGCCGACGCCATCGTGCAGGCCGCGCTGGGGAACGACCGTTGGTACGGCCGTCCCGACGTCCTCAAGAAGGTCGCGGGAGCGAGCGCCCTCGGGCCCTGGTCGTACGAGGTGGTGGACACGAAGCTGGCGCGCGAGACCCAGGCCGGATCCATCCTTCAGCTCGCCCTCTACTGCGATCTCCTCGAGGCGGTCCAGGGCGTCAGGCCGGCGTACTTCCGGGTCGTGACTCCGGACGCCGAGTTGCCGTATCGCCTTGACGACTACGCGGCGTACTTCCGCCTGGTTCGCTCAAGATTAGACGCCGCCGCGCGCGAGGACGACGCTGTGCTTGCGGCGGCGAACTACCCGGAGCCCGTGGACCGCTGCGACATCTGCGTGTGGTCCGCAGAGTGCGAGCGGAGACGGAGGGCCGACGATCACCTGTCGCTGGTCGCCGGCATTACGCGCATCCAGCGACGCGAGCTCGTCGCGAACGGAGTGGCGACGCTCACGTCGCTGGCGCAGATGCCGATCCGGCCGATGCCTTTTCGACCCAGGCACGGCGCCGCCGAGGCCTACGAGCGGTCTCGCGAACAGAGCCGCCTCCAGTTCGAAGCCCGGACCGCCGGCCGGGTCTTCGAGCTGCTGCCGATCGCGCCCGGCCAGGGACTCTGCCTGTTGCCGGAACCGTCGCCCGGGGACGTCTTTCTCGATCTGGAAGGCGACCCGTTCGCCGGGCCGATGTCCGGGCCGCCCGTCCTGCGCGGGCGCGAGTACCTCTTCGGGCTCGCGGCGATTGGGGCCGACGGGACGCCCGCCTACCGGGCGGCGTGGGCCGAAACTCCGGAGAAAGAGAAGCTCGCGTTCGAAGCGGTGATGGACCAAATCACAGCCGCGAAGGCGGCGCATCCGGGCATGCACGTGTACCACTACGCGCCCTACGAGCCGAGCGCGTTCAAGCGCCTGATGGGGCGCCACGTGACCCGCGAGCGGGAGGTCGATGCGCTGCTTCGCTCCGAGACGTTCGTTGACCTGTACTCGGTCGTTCGGCGGGGGCTTCGCGCGGGCGTGGAGCGGTACTCGATCAAGAGCCTCGAGCAGTTCTACGAGTTCACGCGCGACGTGGACCTGCGCCAGGCCCGCGTCAACCTGCAGGCCATGGAGCTCGCGGTCGAGCTCGGTAAGGTCGATGATGTGCGGCCAGATGTCCTGGCCGCTGTCGAGGGCTACAACCGGGACGACTGCGTGTCCACGCTGCGACTCAGGGATTGGCTAGAAAGCCTGAGGGCCGACGTGATTGCGGGCCGGCGGACGCCGATCGGCGAAGAAGGTGCGATCGACGTTCCTCGTCCGGAGATCAAGTCGGGCGACCCATCGAAGCCGCTCGACGAGCGCCAGCAGAAGGTCGAAGATCTCCGCCTTCGACTGCTGAGCGTGGAAGACCCTGGGCGGCGCCTCCTCGCGTATCTCCTCGACTTCCATCGGCGCGAAGACAAGGCTGCCTGGTGGGAGTACTTTCGCCTCCTGGGCCTGAGCGACGAGGATCTCCTCGACGAACCGGGCGCCGTGAGCGGCCTCGAGTACGATCGCGACCTGCGCAAAGAGAAGAAGAGCACAGTCCAGCGCCATCGCTTTCCGCCCCAGGAGATGGAACTGAGGCGCAGGCAGAAGCTGACGCTGGGCGACCAGAGGGCCTGGGGCGAGGTCGTGTCCGTCGATCGCCTGGCGAGGACGATCGACGTCTTGGTCGGCCCGTCGAAAGCCAGCCTGCGCCCGACGTCCGCCTTCGCGCACGACCACGTCGACGCGAAGGCGCTCGAGGACGCGATCTTCGCCGTCGGTGAGGGCGTCGCCAACGACGACGCGGATCCGCTCGCCCTGGAGCTGCTGTATCGCCGGCCGCCGAGAACTCGGGACGTCACGAAACTGCGCGACGGCGTCCTAGCAATCCAGGGGCCTCCCGGAACGGGTAAGACCTACTCCGGGGCCAAGATGGTGTGCGACCTCGTGGCCGAAGGCAAGAAGGTCGGGATCGCAGCCACCACCCACAAGGTGATTCGAAACCTGCTCAAGGCGATCGCGGCCGAGGCCGCGGAACGCAAGGCGTCCGTCGCCTTGGCACACAAGCCCGGAAGCGACGACCAGAACGGGGAGGACGGGAACGGTCAGGCTGCGATTCGGGCCGCCACCACGAACGAAGAAGCGCTCGGCCTCATCGCAACGGGGGGCGCCGATGTCCTGGGCGGCACGGCGTGGCTGTGGGCCAGGCCCGAGTTCGCGAAGAGCGTGGATGTCCTCTTCGTCGACGAGGCCGGCCAAATGTCCCTGGCGAACGCCGTCGCCCTGACGCGGGCGACGAGTGCCCTCGTCCTGCTCGGCGATCCACAGCAGTTGGATCAGCCGAAGAAGGGCTCGCACCCGGACGGCGTGGACGTCTCGGCGCTCGAACACATCCTCGGCGGGGCGCAGACCATGCCGGAAGACAAAGGCGTCTTCCTCGCTGACACATGGCGCTTCGGCTGGCCGATCTGCCGTTTCACCTCGGAGGTCTTCTACGAGGGCAAGCTGCGGCCGACCGCGGAGAAGAACCTGGAGCGGCAGCGCCTATCGGGCGGGCCGATTGACGGCGCGGGGCTCTTCGTGCTGGACGTGGAGCACGACGGGAACCGCAACGGATCAGACGAGGAGGTCCGGGCGGTCGTCGCCTTGATCGAGAGACTATTGGCTTCAGATTCGACTTGGATTGATGACCGGGGCGCAGTGCGCCGTGTGTCGACCGACGACATCCTGGTGGTGTCGCCCTACAACGTGCAGGTGAGCCGCCTTACTGAGGCCGTGCCGCCCGGCGTCCGCTGCGGCACCGTGGACAAGTTCCAGGGGCAACAGGCCCCCATCAGCGTCTACTCGATGGCCACGTCGCGGCCAGAAGACGCGCCGCGGGGGCTCGAGTTCCTCTACAGTCTCAACCGGCTGAACGTCGCCACTTCGCGCGCGAAGTGCGCGGCGGTCGTCGTCGCGTCCCCGCGCCTGTTCGAGCCGGAATGCAAGACGCCCAGGCAGATCCAGCTCGCGAACGCGTTGTGCCGATTCAGGGAGTTAGCGCGTTCACTGGTGCTCTAAACTAAGCGTGAGCTTACGACACCGCCGACTGGCCCCCTCCTCGCCACCCCACCCGGGGCGATCAGGGTTCTCTCTGGCCTCCCTAGTGTCGAGAGATGTCTGAGCGTGTGCGCGAATGCGAGACGCCGGCCGTGCGGTTTCTATCACCGCTGAGGATGGCGGCGAACCCAGCATGAGCCGTCGACAACTGGGTGCGTGTGTGGCATTTGATTCCGGTGCACGCGACTACAGAAGTCCCGCCGCATACCTGGGCGCCGGCGCGCATCCGCGATCCGCGGCCGCCGTCTTCGATCGCAACCTCGGGAACTTCAGATCGCCACGCGAACGGAGCTGGCTGCCAGCATCAGAACGAGTGTACGACTTCAATTCGCTGGGGTTTCGCGGACTCGACTACGACCCTGACGCCTCGTTGCGGGTGTTTGTCTGCGGGTGCAGCTACGCGTTCGGCATGGGCGTTCAAGCGGATCGCACATGGCCCGTCGTGTTCACGCGTCTCGCAGCTGCGACGCTAGGTACGCCCATCGAAAGAAGCCACGTCCAGAACTTCTCGCAAATTGGCGCGTCGAACAACTACGTGGCGCGGACGCTCGTCAAGCAGTGCCATCTCGCGCCGCCGACGCTCGCCATCGCCGCATTTACGCACAACAATAGGATCGAATACCTTGACGGTCAAGAAATTCGAAATCTCGGATACTGGGACGTCCGTCTCGACGATGAGTTTCCCCAGCGGCCCGACTCGCCGGGCCGACGTTTCTTCCGTCAGTACTCAGATCGCACAGGTCTGCAGAATCTCCTCACCAATATGGTGCTCTTCCAGAGTGCGATGGAGAGGCGTGGCGTGCCCTATATCATCGTGTGGATTGACGTCGAAGGGCTCCACGCGGCACGGACGACGTCGAGCCGAGTGTTGAGTGACTACAGCGCAGTGCTGAACCGGTCGCGAATCAGCCGACTGTCAATCAAGCAAGCTGGCATTCTCGTGGACACCGTCGAGGGGCACCCGGGCCCTCACTCTCACCAGCGCTTCGCCGCCGCTCTGGTGAAGGAGTTCGAAGGGCGTCTCCTGACACGCCGCTCTTCCAACCAGGACGGCCATACCGCGGAGACGCTAGACCTCGGCCGTCGCCTGAAACGAGCATCGGCGGATCGCCTCGCCCGCTGCGCCATTCGCGTCGCCGCTCGTTAACGTCCGCGCGTGATGCGCCTGGTGTTTGGCGACAATCTAGCTGTTGAGCGTTTCGCAGGTGAGCGGCCTATCGAGATCGACCTGGAGCGGCGCGCATGGACTTCGGCGGGCAGATGCCTGCGCGCCGCGTACGCGGATTACATCACTTCTGATCTCTTGCGGTTCAATTGCTGGCTGAACCTGCTGACGGCTCAGGAGTTCATCCTCGCGCGCGGCTGCCGGCCAGATATCTCGGTACCGGAATGCTGGTTCCCCGAGCAGGGAAGAAGCAGCCCGGTTCTCGATGAGCTCCTGGACCTCATAGGTAGTGAATCGGTTTCTCTTGCGGTGCGGCCATCCCCATCACGAGGGGGATTTGGCGCGCGACTCGACGCGGCCAAGAGCCGGCTCCGGCATTCTCAAATCGACGCCGTTCTTCGCCGTATCGGCCGACGGAGGAGACTCCGCCGTGAGGATCCAAACATCTATTCCTTGTGGTGATGTCGCTGGCTCATGCAAGCGCATCGCGCGCGTCGAGCGCGTGTTCCCAGTCGGTTCGGAGTTCTCAGTGAGTGCTTCCGTCCGGTGAGATCAGGCCTCAGGTTGCGGATCAACGCCGTGCCGATCGACGAACGACTGGACAGTCTAACTGGCTGTCTTCGCCCCTCGAGAATCAACCACCGAACAATGTGCCACCCTTACCGACATCACGGAGCATGCGGCCGGTAGACATCGATCTCGGAGCCTCCCCGCGAGCTCGCGCGATCGACATGGCCACACATTTAGGTGGAACCGCATCGGAAGGTGAGGAATCGGCGTGGGGTCCCAATTCGCGCGTCGATGGACGAGCCGACCATCGACATACCAACGCAGCTGATCAGGCGACCATTCAATGGAGTAACTGTGATGATCCTCGGTTGCATCAAAGCCGAGGTCGACGAGAATAGGCGTGCCGCGGTACCCGTAGTCGAAACGAGCACCGCTGCCCCCAGGATTGTAGTAGACGTTTGTCAGCATATGCCGCGGATGTTTGCCAAGAAACTCAATATCTATCTCCTGCCGTGGTGAGTCTCGATGAAGAAATATCCCTGTGACCACACCCGGCACTCGCGACGGTCTCAGAACGGCCTCAAAGCGCCCGTGCAAGAAACTCCCATGAGAAGACAGGGCGGCCGAGCTGTACTTCCGAACCCCGACATCTTCGCGGCGGAGGACGATCTGAGCAGGCCCGCAACCAGTAGTAACGAAGTTCGACGGCCTAAAGAGGGCGAGATTTCCTGGGAACGTGTCGTCTCGCAGCCGCCAAAAGGCGAGATCCGGTACCCGGAAGTCATCGATAAACGCGAATGAGTCGGTTTGCTCTTTGGGTGTAGCGTCGGATCTCGTCGCTGATGGTACGCCTCGCCAAGACATGAGCGGCGGCGCGATCCAAGGCGAGTCGTCGAACTTCAGCCTTCGGATGCGCGCAAGTTCTTCGGCGCGTCCCTCATCGGCGGAGTCCTCCAAGAACCGATGCCCCAGGTCATCGCGGTAGGGATACGGGCTCGGCGGCGGCACGCAGCGAAGGAACTCACAGAGAAGCTTCCACATCCTCGGGGCTCCAGAAGGCAGTACCAGGGACCGCGCCCGCCACCCTCCTATCCCACCGCCAGGTTGGACCACCGAAGTCACGGACGCCTTCTCAAGACGACCGTCTGTCATGTCCATGAGTGCTTCGCGATGTCCAACGAGCTCTGGGGCGTTGACACTCAGGAGCATGCGACCATCAGGATAGATGTCGGCCAGCTGTTCGAGGTAGCCTGTAAGTCCCGCAACGTTGACGTAGGCGTCGAAGATGCGGTCTGGATCGCGCCGAAGGAGCCGGCGCAACTCAGCGTCTGGAAGCCTGTCAACGTCGCTGCAGCAACGATATCCCAGCATTGACAGCGCCATCGCAAGCGACGACAAACCGGATCGGCTGGGTCCAAAGGCAAGAACCGGCCTGAGGGGCGGGCGTCCGCGGAAAGCTCCCGGGGTCTCACTGTTTATGATGCCGACCCGCGAAAGGACTGGGAGAACGGAGTATGAGTTACTCGACCTCTCATCGAGCCGCTGATAGATCACGGCCTTGACTGTTCCATAGACCTTCAATCGACCAAACTGGTGATTCAGCCAGAGGTCGACAGGACCGCGGACTGGAAGAGACCGTAGGAGCCTTTCCGCTCCGCTCTTGGACAGCACATAACCGGACAAATACCACAGACCCCGAAACGGAGAGAACAACGAAGGCGACACTCGGACCTTTTCAGCTCCATAGTCGACCTCGCGATATGACACATAGAGAATGTCGAGGAGGGGGGCATCAGTTTCGGCGGCGGGCAACTCCGACCAAGCCTGGTCAACCACACGCGCGAACCGTGGATGAAACCAGACATCGTCTTCCAGCACCATCGCGTATGCGTAGCGGCCGGCTGCAATCCTTCTCCACACGTCGATGTGCGAGCACGCGACGGCGATTTCTTGCGGGCTCATCCTAATTGGCATGTCCAGATCGAGTCGATCGGGCGACGCCAGCGGATGAGGATCCACAAACAGCTGGTCACCGAGGGTGTATGTGGACTCTACTAGCCCGTCTCGGGGATGGTCGTGATCTTCACGAGCGTCCACCGCCGAAACCCGAGTCGCCCGATGCGAAAGGGGAATCCCTGACGCGTCGAGCACGTTATCCAGCTCATCGACCATCCGACGCCAGCGATCGAGCTGGCGATCGAGATTGATCACAAACACGTGCTGGATCGCGCCGCCGTGAACTGGAGAGTCTCCAAATGCTCGGGACCGTTGCCTTCCAAGAACGCGGCGCGTTCGCAAGGCGAACTGGTACGCCATTCTGAGGGGTGTGCTTGGGAGCCGGACGGAGTTCATAGGGACACGAATCGAGATGGGCGGTCGCCACTTGACCCCAACGTCACCGCAAGAAGTGCTTGCGATTCGACAGCCGCCAGTTCCTAGCGTCAGCTCGGTAGCTCAGTGGCCACACACTTGTGGCGAACCTGTTCCAATTCTGTAAAATCGTCAACGCAAGGCTGGTATCAGCCTCGTCACAAATGAGCGCCTGCGCAACAAGGCTCGCCGTGAGATTACCAGGACCGGTCGTCGATTGAATCTCCGGGAGTTCTCCGGATGCGATTCCATTAAGGATCCCCGTTGACCGCTCAAGGGCACGAAGGACGATGGCGTGCCCTGGTGGCGCTATTAGCGGATTATTGTTGAAGTAGAAGATCCAGTTCTGCGAATCCGCGCCAGGTCGGGTAAACACTTCTGACGGCACCATTGTTACGGACGGCACGTCATAGCAGAGTGGATGCAGCTTCAGACACCCGTCATCAAAGAGCGCATCCAGACTCTGACCGCTGTAGACATCGTCAACGTCAACGTAGCATCCGCCACGCAAGCCGATATAGCACAAGCGAAAGTAATCGGAACGCATAGCAGGGTGGTAGCAGGCGTCGAGCGCCTCAAGGTGACGAGCCTCCAAGTTGTCGGCGACGAAGCGTCTCGCCGATGTATCGTCAAAGCAAGTCAGCACGAACCCTGCGCTGCGGAGTTGGCGCCAGGAGTCCATGCAAATCCTGACGTCATTGGGGACCTCAAGAGGATTGTCCCAGAACTGGATAATCCTCTTCGGAACCGACGCGACTGCGTATCGGTTGTTCGGTCGCGAATCAACTGCGCATTGAACGAGGTCACGGACGAACCTCGATCGAAAGCCGTCGTCTTCCGAGCGCAAGATCGCGACCGATTCGTGATTCACGGGTAGCGAGAAAGACATTGAGGGCCGTCCGGCGGGTGTACACCCGCGGGGGATAGGAGTGGGCGTGATGGCTCGAAATGCGCTGGGACGCACGTGAAAGCATGTGCCGTAAACGCGGCGGTCTCCGCAACGAGGGCGGTAACTACGAGACGGACGACCGCGCGCCAGTGCCCATCGCAGCTAGCGCGTGCGGTCGTGAGAGCTCGGCGAGCTAGCCGGATATGAGTGGGTGGCTTCACTCTGAAGCCATCGTCAGGCATCCCCGGCGCAGTGTCGGACACGGCGGCGGAACAGTCAAGGGAAAGTGCGCGATAGGGAACGTGCGAAACAAGTTTGTCGAGCACACTCGCAGCATATTCCAGGAAGCAGCGGACTTGATCGCCTCTCGCGGAGGCCAGATTCTGCGCCCGATCAGCTTGGGGCGAATCGTCCCATCAGCGCGTCTACCAGCGCGGGCAAGAGAAGCGAACCCGCGGCTGACACGGGGTCACCGAGCGACGACCCTGCTGCTCACATCATTTTTGGGGCGGTCCCCCTGCGTGAGGGGCAATACGACCCTTTAAGGTATCGCGCCTCGGGTCGTATCGCTGCGTCCGGCAGCGGCGGCTCGCTGTTCCTGATCTGGCACCTCGCACCTCGGCCGTGCGTGCAATAGCGTGCAAGGTGCCACGGCAACGCTGGCATTCACGGCATCGTCGGCATTGTAGAATCTGTAAGTTACACATTCTAAAGGAGCTGACAGAGTTCGAATCCCACCCTCTCCGCCATCCTTCGCCAAACGCTCGCTTCGCTCGCGGCTCCGGATGGCAGGCCGCGTCACGAGTCGCTTCGCTCGCGGCTTCGGATGGCAGGCCGCGTCTGCGAGCCCCCGCGAAGGATGCCCCCCGTAGCCAGCGAGCGTAGCGAGCGCTCTGGGCGAAGGGGGGCAGTTCTTGCGACCTCAATCCCGGTCTCGCACGCCTGGAGTTGCGTACTCGCCAACCGCGGGCCGCGGCTTCCTGCGAGTTCACGACAGATCCCAGCTGGCGCGAAGTTCGCTCAGGACCGGGCGTGCTCTATCCACCCAAGCGATTCGTCTACATCATCGTGAGCGTGAACCACCCGGACCGTCGGTACGTTGGCGTCACGGCAGACGCCCCGTGCCGTCTGAACGCCCACAACGCCGGACAGAATCGGTCAACGGCTCGGTGGAGGCCATGGCGGCTCGAGGTATGTGTCGAGTTTCGAACCGAATGGATCGCGGGGCGCTTCGAGAAGTACCTGAAGTCCGGAGCGGGGCACGCGTTCGCGAATCGACATTTCGTCGATGAACGCTGAGGGAACACCCGCCGCTGCCCGGTTGCCATCTCCGCGGCTCGACACGGTCCCGTCTGGGTTCGATCCTTCGCCTGAATCCTCCCGGGCTGTTCTCGGTCTCATGCGCCATGGCCTTTGAGATCTGAGCGCGAGGTAATCGCGGGTCGACTGCCGCGATCTGTCTCGTGGCTCCTCCGGTTGCGGATTGGGACTCGAAGAGCTACTTCGCATAGCTCCTCGGACATTGACCGGCTGTAGCCACAGGGCTACAGTTGAATGGTGGTCGAGTTGCGCAAGACCGCCCGCTTCGCCCGGTGGCTCGATGGTCTGCAGGATACTCGGGGCAGAGCGCGAAACGAGGTTCGCATCGAACGACTGGCGGCGGGAAATCCGGGGGACGTCGCGCCAGTGGGCGAAGGCGTGTCCGAGTTGAGGATCGACGTCGGTCAGGGGTACCGCGTGGACTTCGCCCAACGGGGACGCGCGCTGAGCATCCTGCTTGCGGGCGGTAGCAAGCGCACGCAGGCGGCAGACATCAGGGCCGCGCTGCAACTGGCGCGCGGTCTGTCTGAGTCGCTGAGATGAAGAAGAAGACGGCGACGACTCGGTACGACGTGGCGGAGCATCTCAGGACACCCGAGGAGATGGCCGCCTACCTCGAGGCGTGCTTCGAGGAAGCCGGGGGTGAGGCGGCGTTCGTGGCCAAAGCGCTCGGCGACATCGCTCGAGCGAAGGGCATGAGCCAAGTGGCCCGCGACGCCGGTCTCTCGCGCGAGAGTCTCTACAAGGCACTCTCCGGCGAGCGCAGCCCGGACTTCGACACGATCCTCAAGGTGATGGGCGCACTCGGGTTGCGATTGCACGCGGAAGCCGCCCACGACCCAAACACCGCAGCGCTTCAATCCAACACGAGCAGCTTTCTGCTGCTCAAGGCTCGTCGCTCTCGCCGATGATCTTCGCGTACTTCATCCCGGCCTCGGGGTCTGCGCCCGCTGCTGTCATGACCCCGCACACACGAGCGCCTCCAGCCTTGGCGGCGCGGCAAAAGGCGTGCGGGTAGGCGATTTCGATCTTGCGCAACCTCCTCCTCGAATCGGTCCATGCTGACAACCACCTCGGAGACCTTGGGGTCGGCGAAGGCGTCCGCCCACGTTCCCCGTCGCGCCCAGCACGATCGCCGAGTACTGCGCCTTCGCCTCTGCGGCTGGCATCGTCACGTCAAAAGGCCTCGATGCCCTTGTACTCCGGGATCGTGACGCCGCCGGGCGTGAAACACTGGCACGTCGCGACGGCCTCCAGTTCGGTGACCCATCTCACCATCCAGGAGATGGTCGACGGCAAGAACGTCACCTGGCTCGAGCACGTAACGGACGTACCTTACACGCAACAAGCGACGCCGACGGCGCCGACGTCCACCAGATGGCGCAAGATCACCTCGACACCTCCCGAACGCTGGCCGCGGGTCCGAGGGACAGCGAAGGGCTGCCCCGGTTCGTCGAGGCACATCCGTCTGTCGTTCTGCGAACGAACTGGGCGAACAGCGCGCGATCCCCTAAACTAAGTCTCCGGCCCCAAAGAGGAACTTCGCCATGTCGAAGGTTGTCGCGCTCATGTCCATGTCGCTCGACGGCTACGTCGCCGACCTCGACGATGGCGTGGCCGAAGTGTTCGCCTGGTACTTCAACTCTGGTGACGTCGAGTTCCACACGGGCGGGGCGGATCCGATGACGTTCACGGTGTCCGCGCCGAGCGCCGAGCACCTTCGTGGTCTCGTGTCCGGGCTGGGCGCCATGCTCACCGGTCGACGCACCTTCGACAAGGCGCACGGCTGGGACGGAAATCACGCGTGGGGGCCGGCATTCGTTCTGACCCACCAGATCCCCGACGGATGGCCGCGGCCCAACTCGACGGTCCACTTCGTCACCGACGGCATCGAAAGCGCCGTGCGCCAAGCCAAGGCCGCCGCCGGCGGGAAGAACGTCGGGGTCCACGGCGCGGACATCATCCAGCAGCTCTTGAATGCCGGCTTGCTCGACGAAATCCAGGTCGACATCGTGGCGCTGCTTCTTGGCTCCGGCGTTCGACTCTTTGACCACCTCGCTGGCACGCCAGCCGTTCTTGGCAACCCGACGGTGATCGCGGGCGTCGGCGTGACCCACCTGCGCTACCCGGTACGCAAGGCGTAGTTCATATGCGCCCCCTTCGCTATTCCATCAACGTCACTTTGGACGGGTGCTGCGATCATCGGGCAATAGTCGCGGACGAAGCCCTGCACGGTCACGCCGCCGAGAACCTCGCCAACGCCGACGCGCTGCTCTTTGGCCGGGTGACGTACGACATGATGGATGCGGCCTGGCGGCCCGTGGCGCAGACGGGAGTCAGGCCTGAGTGGATGGAACCCTTCGCCCGGACAATTCACGCGACAAAGAAGTACGTCGTGTCGAGTACCCTGGACCGCGTCGATTGGAACGCGGAGCTCGTGCCCGGGGATCTCGGGCAAGCCGTTCAGCAGCTCAAGGCGAAGTCTGGCGAGGGCCTGCTCGTGGGAGGCGTGAGGCTCCCACTCGCGTTGTGGGTTCAGGCGCGGTGGCACTGCGGTATGAGCCGATTCGCAACCAACCGCAATAGAGGGATCGCCGATGACCGAGCATCGCATCTACACCATGAAGTTCTCGTCGGTCTACCCGGCGTATGTGAACAAGGCGACGCGCAAGCAGCGCACGCAGCAGGAAGTCGACCAGATCATTCGCTGGCTGACCGGCTACACCGCGGCCGGTCTCAAACGGCAGATCATGCGTGAGGTTGACATCCGCACCTTCTTCGCCGAGGCGCCGGCGATACACCCGAACACCGCGCTGATTACGGGCGTGGTCTGCGGCGTGCGCGTCGAGAATGTCGAAGACCCGCTGATGCGGAAGATCCGCTATCTCGACAAGCTCATCGACGAACTGGCCAAGGGAAAGGCGATGGAGAAGATTCTGCGGCAGTAGGGAACCAGCTCGCCGAACGACCCCATCGCCCGGGATGCGGAGGGCGGGAGCGCCACAACAGCGCCCCTGCGAACACTCCCAGGCGGACGTCCGGTTCACGCGTCCTGGACCATCATCGTCGCGCCTGTCCGTCGCGCCGGTCCACGCCCAGTGCCGGTTCTGGCTGATGTCGGCTGACTCGTTCACCCACCCCCGCTCGCGATCGATCGCCGCGCGAGCCACGGCGGGGGGCCAGCCAGGCCGGCTCGCGCTCTTTCAGCCAACAGTGTGAGACGTGAACGTGGGACCATCTCCTCTCTGAGCCATCGCCGTAACCTATCAGTGTCAAAATGGCAACACCACGAGGGCTTGTCGAAAGCTCATCCAATTCGATATAAATGTTCGTTTGGATCGCGCGCCATTCGGACAGCAACACAACAGGTGATTCGTGTCTGACCTTCGAAATTCGTCCGGTCCCATCGCGGCGGCAATCGGCAGGTTTCGGTCCGAGGAGTTCGACGCCAGC
This sequence comes from Vicinamibacterales bacterium, assembly GCA_036504215.1. Classification (NCBI taxonomy): domain Bacteria; kingdom Pseudomonadati; phylum Acidobacteriota; class Vicinamibacteria; order Vicinamibacterales; species Vicinamibacterales bacterium. The sequence continues at coordinate 200,179 of DASXVO010000040.1, forward strand.
ATCTTCGAGAAGGTCGCCGGCCAAGACGACCAGGACTGTTTCGACCAGGACGAGAGCCTCGAGGCCGAGGAACCGGCGCCCCAGCGCGAAGGACTGCCGGCCGGGTTTCGCATGCGGCACGACGCGCACTACGTCGAGGAATTGGCGTCCAGGAACCACGCCGGGCGCATCCACCTGATCTCCACGAGCGAAATCGACGATCCCCGACCCGACGAGGATCGCGATCTTCAACCCCTGGTGGCCTCAGTCGCTGACTTCGGCGTCCTCGAGCCGCTGCTGGTCCGCCGGCTGGCCAGCGGACGCTGCGAGCTGATCGCGGGATCGCGCCGCCTGGCGGCGGCGATCGCGGCGGGCCTCGAGAGGGTGCCCTGCCTGGAGCACGCGGCCGACGACGAGCGGGCGAAGGCACTGGCCGATGCCGCGCGCCGCCCACGCCCGCGGAACGGACACCAGGTTCGGGAGTTCGACGCGACACCTTCGACCGCGACGGCCCACGCCGAGATCGGCCAGAGCCTCGACGCCATCGGTGCATGCCTCCATCTCTTCCGCGACGCGACGCGTCCGGAGCCGGAACGGGTCGCCCTGGATCTGATCGCTGCGGAGGTGTGCCGGGCGACGTGGCTGGTCCAGGCGCTCTCGGTGCTGAACGAAGACCTGCCCATCGCGAACGCGACGGTCGATCTGGGGTCGGTCGTGAAGCGGATCGCTCGCGCGTTGACGCCAGGCAGGCATCGCGCCGGCGCGACGATCGAGATCGACGTGAGCGCGTCCGACATTTGCGCCCGCGGCGACGAGCCGCTTCTGACGGTCGCCATCGCGGGGACCGTGATGGCGCTGCAGGCCGCCACGGAACGGGTCGGAACGGCCGTCGTGCGGGTCCGAGTCGGCGAGGGAGCGGACGGCCGCGTGAGCGTCGAAGCGACACAGGAAGCCCTGAGGATGCCCGCCGCATGGCGCGCCAGGTTCCTCGACCTCCAGTGGACCGACAGGCCCGGGGGGCGCCGAATCGCAGTCGCCCTGGCGGCATCTCGCCGCATCGCCGAACTGCACCACGGGACGCTGACCATGGAGGACGTCGACCACGGCGGCTGCCGCCTGGCGCTGTCGCTTCCACGCGTATGACAGTCGTTCCCGCGGCGCACGCCGCGCAACGCCGTCCCGCTCGCAACTCGAGGCTCCTGGATACGTCCTCCACGCTCGGGGTCTGAAGACCGCCGATTCCCGCCGCCCTTGCTCGACGACCACGTGAAGACCGGGTCCGAAAGCGGCCAGCCGCGGCGATGCCGCTCTGGCATACTGCTTCCTGCCTTTCGCCCGACGGAGGAGTGCCACATACATGCCGCGATTGTTTGCACCGGGATGCGCGCTCGTGCTGCACAAGCCAGCACTCGCAGCCAGACTTCACGAGTTCTTCTCTGCCGATGGGGAGGAGGTCGCGGTGCTGGACACCTGCTGCAGGAATCACCCGGAGCTGCCGCCAGGCGCCGAGGTCATCAACGTCTGCCCGGGATGCGATCGGCGGTACCGCGAGCTGTACGACGGCCGCATCTCGACCGTTTCCGCGTGGGAACTGCTCGCCTGCAGCCGGACTTTCCCGTTCCCTGATTATCAAGGCGTCGAAATGACCGTCCACGACGCCTGTCCAACGCGCAACCAGCCCCGCGTTCACGAAGCCGTGCGCGCCCTGCTTCGCCGGATGAACGTCACGGTCGTCGAGCCCGCCTGGGCACGCACGAAGGCCGTCTGCTGCGGCGACAGCTTCGTCGGACTCGCCAGCGATCACAAGGTGCGGGCGCAGATGCTCAGGCGGGCGGCGGCAATGCCGCGCCAGCAGGTCGTCGTGTACTGTGTGTCGTGTGTGAAGGCGATGCACATCGGCGGCCGCACGCCGCGCCACCTGGTCGACCTGCTGTTTGGCGAGGACTCGCCCGTCGGCACTTTCGAGCCCGGCGCCTGGCACGCGCAGCTCGACGAACACATCGCCGCGCATTGACCCCCGGTCTTGGCTTGGGGAAGACACCCTGACTTCACGGAAGTTCTCTCATCCGTGATGCGTTGGACGAATGTGCCACTATCATTGGGGTCGAGCGGAACGTCGGAGCCAGATGAAGCCCGACACAGCCGTTCCGCGACAACGCCTGGGAAGCATGCCGGTGGGCGGTGTGCCAACGGCAGGGCTCGGCGTGAAGTCAGAACTTCAAGGAGAGAACCTATGCGACGTTCCTGTCTCGCAGTTGCCGCGGCGATCGCGGTGTTCGCGTCGGTCGGTTCTGCCCGACAAGCCCCGAGCGCCGGACCGTACAAAGTGCTCGAGACCGCGAAGGTGGGCGGCTTGGGCGGATTCGACTACATCTACGCCGACGTCGCCGCGCGCCGCGTCTACATTCCGCGCGGCGCGGTGCAGGGTACGCCCCCCACGCCCGCCCGGGTAACGGTCTTCGATCTCGACACGCTCGCGCCGATCGGTGAGATTCCCGACATCAGGGCCAATGGCGCGGCAGTCGATCTCGCGTCGGGCCACGGCTTCGCCAGCAGCAAGCCGGTCGCGATGTGGGACACCAAGACGCTGAAGGTGATCAAGACGATCGACATGCAGGGCAGCGGGGACGGCATCCTGGCGGATCCCTTCAATCAGCGGATCTGGGTGCTCAGCCATCCGACGCAGGACGCGACGGTCATCGACGCCAAGGACGGCACGGTAGTCGGCACGGTGGCGCTCGACGGCGTGCCGGAACAGGCCGTCAGTGACGGCAAGGGCCGTATCTACGTCGTCATCCAGGACAAGGCCAACGTCGCCGTCGTCGATGCCAAGACGATGAAGGTCACCGCGCACTACGACTTCATCGAGAAGGCGAGCCGGTGCAACGGCTTGGCGCTCGACGTCAAGAACCATGTGCTCTTCGCGGCGTGCGGCCAGTCCGGGAATCCGCCGGTGACGCCCGCGCAGCCGATGATGGTCGTTCTCAACGCGGACGACGGCAAGATCATCACCACGCTGCCGCTGGCCGGCAGCTCGGACGGCGCGGTGTTCAATCCGGCGACCATGGAGGTCTTCAGCTCGCACGGGAACGGAACGATGACCATCGTCAAGGAGAACGGCCCGACCAGCTTCGAGGTGGAACAGAACCTCCAGACGATGGTTGGGGCCAAGTGCCTCACGCTGGATACGAAGACCAACCACATCCTGACGATGGCCGCCGAGTACGGCCCGCCTCCACCGCCGCCACCCCCCGCCGACGCAGCCGCGCCGGCCGCGGGACGCCGTCCCGTTCGCGGCCCGATGCTGCCGGGCACGTTCACCATTCTCGTGGTCGGAAAGTAGACTCCACCGTCCCACGTCCTCCGGGGCTGCCGGGGGGCGTGGGCGCCACCTTCGATCTACTCCCGGCGAAGCCTCGGAAAGAAGAGAAGGGCCGCGAGAGCGAAGAGCATCGCCAAGCCGGCATTGATCACGAGGGCCACCGGTTCGCCGAGATGTTCGGCGGTCAGGCCGGTCCAGAGCGCGCCGATTGGCATGCAGCCGAAGAAGATCCAGGTGTATGCGCCCATGACCCGGCCCCGGAGATCGTCGGGCGTCGAGGTTTGCACGATGGCGTTCGCGAGGTTGAGGACCAGGATGGTGCCGACACCGACGCCGGCGAGCACGACGAGACTGGCGGGAAGCCAGGTGACGAGCGCAAACACGAACAGGAGGGTCGGGTAGACCAGCGAGCCCACGGTCAGAAGCCTTCCCCGGGCGGCCATCCTGCCGAGCGACGCCAGCAGCAGGGCGCCGACGAGCGATCCAACGCCGCGCGCCGAGAGGAGAAGCCCATTGACGGTCGCGTCGCCATGGAGGACCTCCACCGCCCAGGCGGGCACGAGCGTCGCCATCGAGAGCGCAAAGAGGCTCGTCACGGCCACCACGCCGATCGTCGTCCGGATGACCGGCTCGCGAAGGACGTACCGGATTCCCTCCGTGAGCTGGGCGAACGACCCGCCCTCGCGCCGGGCTGCCGGGCGATGCTCGAGCTTCATCAACCGCAGCGCGATGATGACGGCGATGAACGAGAGGCCGTTGATCGTGAAGCACCACCCGGGGCCGAACACCGCGTACGCGACGCCCGCAACCGCCGGCCCTATCGCGGTCGCGGTGTTGAACATCGTCGAGTTGAGCGCGATGGCGTTCGTGAGGTCTTCCCGCGGCACGAGTTCACTCGCCAGGGCCTGGCGCGCGGGAGCGTCGAACGCGTTCGCCGTGCCCAGCAACAGGGCGAGCAGAATGATGTGCCACGGCTGCACGACATGAAGGAACGTCAGGGCGGCCAGGATGAACGCGAGGGTCATCATCACCGTCTGCGTGACGACCATGAGCGACCGGCGCGAGAAGCGGTCCGCAGCCACTCCGCCGTACAGAGTGAGCGCCCACATGGGGACACCGGCCGCGAATCCCACGAACCCGAGGTATCGCGCCGAGTGGGTGAGTTCGTACACGAGGAAGCCCTGCGCCGTCGCCTGCATCCAGGTGCCGAACAGCGAGACGAGCTGCCCCCAGAACCAGAACCGATAGTTCTGATGCTGCAGGGCAGCGAACGTCTGCTGCCACCGGGTGGGCTGCGGCGCAGGATCGGAGTCAGCCATGGGTTCGATGACGATCTCGCCCTACCAGATACTCGTCCGCACCCCATCCGGTCGAACCATCGGTGACCCTGGCGCACAGCCAAACGCGCCGACGAACTCAGGCATGTTGCTCAGTGGGCCATCCGTGCGGAACTGACCGGGGCTGTGCGGATCGGTGGCCAGCCGCACGCGCCGCGCTTCGTCGCGGATCGTCTGGCGCCACACCTGCGCCCAGTTGAGGAAGAACCGCTGCTCCGGTGTGAAGCCGTCGATCGAGGCCGGCCGGCCCTTGGCCGCCAGCGTCTTCTGGAGCGCGACATACGCGATCGTGAGCCCGCCAAGGTCGCCGATGTTCTCGCCGAGCGTCAGCTTGCCGTTGACGTGTTCTCCGGGCAGCGCCTCGTAGGCGTCGTACTGCTTCACGAGCAGGTCCGTCCGCGCCTTGTAGGCCGCGCGATCGGCCTCGGTCCACCAGTTCTCGAGGTTGCCGTCCGCGTCGAACTGGCTCCCGCTGTCGTCGAAGCCGTGTCCCATCTCGTGGCCGATCACGGCGCCGATCCCGCCGTAGTTCACCGCGTCGTCGGCGTTCGGATCGAAGAACGGCGGCTGGAGGATGCCGGCTGGGAACACGATCTCGTTCATGCTGGCGGAGTAGTACGCGTTCACCGTCGGCGTGGACATGCCCCATTCCGTGCGGTCGATCGGCTGGCCGAGCCTGGCCATGTTGCGAGCGGCCTCGAAGCGCTGCGCCCGCATCAGATTGGCCGCGTACGAGTCGCGGGTGATCTCGAGCGCGGTGTAGTCGCGCCACTTGTCCGGGTAGCCGACCTTCACGCCGAACGCGGCGAGCTTGCGCAGCGCCTGGGCCTTGGTGGCCTGCCCCATCCACGGAAGCTTCTCGATGCGTTCTTTCAGCGCGGCGCGCAGATTCGCCACGAGCTCGATCATCTTGGCCTTCGCCGCGGGGCTGAAAGCACGACGGACGTAGAGTTGGCCGAGCGCTTCGCCGAGCACGCGGTCCGTCATGGCCTGGACCCGCATCCAGCGCGCCTCCTGCTGCGGCACGCCGTTCAGAACCTTGCCGTTGAAGGCGAACGCCTCGTCCTGGAAGGCCTTCGGCAGCGCGTCGGCCGTGACACGAATGAGATGCCAGCGAAGATAGGTGCGCCACTCGGGGGCGGGCACGCTGGCGCTCATCTCGGCGAAGGCGCGGAAGAACTGTGGCTGACGAACGTTGATCGCGGGCACCTCGGTCACGCCGAGCCGCGCGAAGTACGCCGTCCAGTCGAAGCCGGGCGCCTGCTTCTGCAGGTCGGCGAGCGTCATCTTGTTGTAGGTCTTCTGCGGATCGCGGTTCTCGACGCGCGTGACGCTGGCCTTTGCGAGCCTGGTCTCGAGGTCCATCACCACAGCAGCCCCAGCCGCGGCCGCGTCGGGCATCTCGCCCGCCAACTGGAACATCTTCGCCACGTGCGCCAGGTACTTGTCGCGGATGTCCTTCGACGTCGAATCGTCCTTCAGGTAGTAGTCGCGGTCGGGCAGGCCCAGACCGCCCTGGCTCAGGCTCCCAATGTATCGCGTGCTCTCCTTTGGATCCTGGGCGACCCCGAAGTTGAACGCGGTGCTCGAGCCGCTGCGCCGAAGCTCACCGAGCACGACGGCGAGGTCCTTCGCGGTCTTGACCGAGTCCACCTTGGCGAACAAGGGCTTCAGCGGCATCGTGCCGGCGTTCTCGATGGCGGCTTCGTCCATGCCGCTCGCGTAGAAGTCGGCGACCTTCTGCTCGGTGCTCCCCTTCGGCCAGTCCCTTCGGGCGCTGACCTCGTCGAGGATCGACTTCAGGACGTCGCGATTGTGGTCGGCGAGCTGTTCGAAGGAGCCCCAGCGGCTCTTGTCCGCCGGTACCGGGTTGGCCTTGAGCCACCCGCCGTCCGCGTATTGGTAGAACGTCTCGCAGGGCTTCGCCGTAGTGTCCATGTTCGCGGGGTCGATCGCCTTCCCGGACTGAGCCACCAGGCCAGCGGCCGCGACGCCGAGACCGATGAGGACGACGAGCATTCGACGCATGTCTTCACCTCCGTGGGGCGTCCCATTGTACGCGTGCGAACGGGAGAGGGAACGTGGGGGACTCTCTCCTGGAGTGATTTCGTCAGGGAGCTGGTCGTGGACGGGGGCGGCGGGCGATCAGGAGCACACCCGTGGTCGCGTCATCGATTGACGTCGCGGATCCGCTTGGCGAACTCATCGACGTATTGCTTCACGCCACGAACGACCGCGTCGGCGTGTGCGGCGGGAGCGCCGCCGGCGACGCCGCCCTTGTGCAGCAGCGACACCTGCACGAGCATCGGCGTCGTCTGATACGACAGCGTGGCGGTCGTGTGGGTGTAGAGGAAGGCGTCGTATCGCGAGACGCACAGGCCTGCCGACACGCTGGTCGTCATGATGTGGACGTAGACGTACGTGTCCTCGTCGGAGTTGCGATTGACCTTGAACCCGGCGTCGGAGAGGCTTTTCGACACGGCCGCCTCGATGGGCGTCTGGCTCAAGCCGCAGGCGGTGGCCTGCGAACTCAGGTCCTCGACGACGACGCCGAGCTTCGACAGGCCCTTGAGTTCCGCGTCCGGGCCTTGGGCGACAAGGGGAGTCTGGGCGCGTCCGGACGACGCGGGTTCGAGCGGCGTGCCTAGTTCCGAGGCGCGCGCGGCACCTGGAAGCGGCGCCGCCATCGGCCGGGGCATTTCCGGCAGCGTGGCGCGATCCGGCAGAGCCGGCTCGGGTCCTTTGGACGGCTCGTAGACGCGTGTCACCGTGTCGTGCCCCCCGCGCTCGACGAACTGCACCTGCACGACCAACCGCGGCGGATCGACCGTGCGGGAGTAGGTGTATCGGAGTTCGCGGTTCTGCTCGACCTTGTACCGGACCTCCAGGCGGGTGCCGTCCCACTTGGCGGTCGTCGCGACCGGCACCTGATCGAGCGCCTGGGATTCCTCTCGTCCGTCCAGGTGGAACGTACGCGATCGGCCGCGCGCGTCCGTGATCGTGGCGGCGGCCTCGGTCTGGGCGATCGTCAGGTACGGGGACGGGGTCCTGACCTCCTCGATCAATTGCTCCCGTCTTTTGGCGTCGTCCGGACTCTCTCGAAACGACGCGAAGGCGGCGGGGAGCCCCGTGCCTCCACCGCCCGACCGGTCGCCGGTGTCCGAGCCCGAACCGGGGCCCGAGAACATGTCCGCGCCGAAGCCGACCTCGCGTGGAAACTGGCTCAGCGCCCGATTGAGCATCCATTGGCCGGCCAGGCTCAGCCGGTCGGCGGCTGCCGCGGTCCCGCGAACGGGGGCCCCAAGAAGGATCGCCGCGACGACCACCACCGCCATGCTCCACCGAGTCATACGTGCTCCTTCACAGGCCGGGAAACGGATCTGCCTCGGCCAAGGCAACGCTTCGGGCCTGACCGCTGGACGACCGCCGTCGTCGCGCCTCGGTCGCGATCGTCCATGGAATGCGAAGACCGGGCCAATGGACCCCGTCGAGTGAATGGCCGCGAATCCTCGGGAAACGTGGGACTGCCGTGCGGTATGCCAATCATGACGGTGGCGGCAGTGTCCGCTCGAGGTAGCGACAGATGACCTCTACCGCCTCGTCGAGTGCGCCGACGCAATCGAACGCCGACGACTGACAGTGCGCCAGCTTTCCAGCGCCCACAGCGGACCTTGGAGATCCGTTTCGGCTCATGCTGGCGATCGGCAAATGCGATCGAACAACACGAGCGATTGCTCGTATTCTAGAGCATGATGACACACGATCCCTCGTCTTCGTCGAAAGGCCGCCTGCCGTCCGATGCGGCACGTCACGTTTGTCCCTGGTGGCTCGGGTACGCGCTGGCCAGCCCGATTCGGCGCCTCTTCGAGTCGCCCGAACGCCTGCTCGGTCCGTACGTCCGCCCCGGCATGACCATCGTCGAGCCCGGCTGCGCGATGGGGTACTTCAGCGTCCCGATGGCCCGCATGGTCGGTGCCGAGGGGCGGGTGGTGTGCGTGGACCTGCAGCAGAAGATGATCGACGGCCTCTTGCGTCGTGCGCGGCGCGCAGGCGTTGCCGATCGCATCAGTGCCCGGGTGTGCGCCGGCGACGACCTGGGCCTCGCGACGTTCCGGGGCGCGGCCGATCTCGTGGTGGCGATCCACATGATCCACGAGGTGCCCGACCGCCAGCGGCTGCTGCAGCAGTTGAGCGACACGCTGAGACCGGGCGGCACGCTTCTCGTGCTCGAGCCGCGCGGCCACGTGCCGGTCGACGACTTCGCCCGAACGCTCGCGATGGCGGAGCAGGCAGGTTTGAAGCCGACGGGCGCGTCGCCATCCGGACGCAGCCGCGGAGCCGTGCTGGTCAAAGATGGCGCCAGGTCCCTCGACGAGGCGGGCAGTCGTGTTCCACAATGACGCTCGGGCGTTCCAGCTCCGGAACCTGGCGATGGACGCCCTCATCGCAGTGTGAAGTTCACCGTCACCGTCATCACGACCGGAACCGGCGTGCCGCCGAGCAGCGTCGGCGTGTACTTCCACTGCCGCACGGCAGCGAGTGCCGCCTCGTCCAGCAACGGGCGCGAGCGTAGGACGCGCGCTTCGACCACGTCGCCGGTCGCGCTGATCACCGCCTCGATGATCACCATCCCATCGACACGGGCAATCCGCGCGGTCTCCGGGTAGATCGGCACGGCGTCCCGAATCTTCACCGGCGGCTTCAGCCCCCTCGTGATTCGGATCGGCGTTGTCGGCGGCGGCGGGGGCGGCGGCTCAACGACCGTGTTGAATGCCGTCCCTCCGTCGATGCCGCCATCCACCACCCCCAGTTGCAGGCCGGTGATGTCGGTCGGCGGGGCCGCCTGGATCATCCGCTCCCTGCCGATCCCCTCGGGCGCGAACAGCGGCACCATGTCCTGGTTCACGACGTCTGGCACGACGCGACGGACGGCCGGAGCCGGGACGCTCGGCGGGACCGGCGTCGCCAGTATCGGAATCGAGTCGATCGAGCCCGCCTGCACGAGCGGCAGCACATCGCTCGCCAGCAGTGGAATCACCACCAGCCCGATCAGCACCAGCACGTGCACGAAGATGGAGACGGGAATTGCCGAGAAACGACCACCCCGGACGGCCGGGCGGACCTCGACAATCGTGTCGAACAGGTTGGAAGGCACAGCGCACCTCCTGAATCGAGAAAACGCCGAGGCCTTGGGCCGGGCGTGTTGACGATGTGGAGAGCGCTCTCTGGTTCTATTCGGTTGGACACCGATGGGGGAAACGGGTTCCTGGAGGAGGTGAGCTCGGACCTGGCGGCGGAGAACTCGACGTTACGGGTGTTCGCTGCGCAGTCGCGTGACGAGGAAGCCGAGATTGCTCCAGCTCGTGGGCGGCGAACTTCGGCGATCGTGGCCGCGGCGGTCGGCTTCCGCCTCATCGAGCCGCCGGCGCCGTTCGCCAAGGCGCCTGTCCCACACAACCTCGACGGGCTTGTCCCTGAAGGTTGTGCGGAGGAACCGATAGCGTTCCTGGTCGCCCCGCTGCACGACCATCATGTAGGCAATGTGCGACAGAACCGATTCACTACCGTCCATGAATTCCCAACCTCCAGCAACCGGAGTCGATCAGCGTATCCTACTCCGAGCTCGGCGGGAGATCACGCACAAATACAAGGAGGAAGGAGGAAGGATGAAAGAGGAAAGATGAAGTGCGGAAGGCTCGGCCGGCGGCCGGTGTGCCGCGAGCAACACACCGGCCGCTGGCCGCTGCCCATGGGTGACAAAGACCGTCAGGGCCTACTGCGTGACCTTCTCGATCGTCACGGTCTTCATGATGACCGGCGTCACGGGCTTGTCGTTGACGCCCGTCTTCACGCTGCCGATCTTCTTGATCACGTCCATGCCCTCGACGACCTCGCCGAAGATCGTGTGCTTGTTGTTCAGGTGCTCGGTCGGGCCCAGCGTGATGAAGAACTGGCTGCCGTTGGTGTTCGGCCCGGCGTTGGCCATCGCGAGGATGCCGGCCTTCGTGAACTTCAGCTTCGGGCTGAACTCGTCGGCGAAGCGGTAGCCGGGGCCGCCGGTCCCGGTGCCGAGCGGATCGCCGCCCTGGAGCATGAACCCTGCAATGATCCGGTGGAAGGTCAGGCCGTTGTAGAACGGCTTCGACTTGCCGGGCTTGCCGGAGATGGGGTCAATCGTGCCTTCGGCGAGGCCGACGAAGTTCGCCACGGTCTTCGGGGCTTCCTTGTCGAACAGCTTGACCGTGAACCCGCCCTCGGTCGTCACGAAGTGTGCGTAGGTGCCAGGCTGCAATTTGGACTTCTCCTTCTTCTCGGCCGGAGCATTCTGCGCGGCTGCCACGCCGACCGTCAACACCAGCGCTCCGCACAGCGCCGCCAGGAACTTCGAGGACATGAGTGGAACTCCTTTCTCTCTGTGACCACCAGGGACCGATGACTGCGTCCGGACCGATTATGGTATAGCATTTCCGGCCAAATGGCCTACCGCTACCTGCACCTCGACGTCTTCACGGACCGCGTGTTCTGCGGAAACCAACTGGCCGTCTTCCTCGAACCGGCCGGCCTCACTGCCGGGCAGATGCTGGACATCACCCGGGAGATGGCG
>DASXVO010000041.1 GCA_036504215.1 Vicinamibacterales bacterium
GTCTTGACGTCGATTCCGTCACCAAGCGGGTACCCGTTGCGCGCCCGGCACACAATTGCCGCGGTCGCGACGTGTTCCGGGCCCAATACCCGGCGGACGAAGGCGAGGTTGATCGCGTCGGATGGAGTGGGCAGTTCGGTCCACTTCGCCTCGAAGAGCTCCAGGCGGCCGGCGGAATCGACCAGGAAGTCGACCTCGCGCGTGCGGTCGCGCCAGAAGAAGAGACTCCGCGTGCGGCCGGCGATTCGTTCGCGGTGGCGGAGTTGCGCGAAGACGAACGTCTCCCAAACGGCGCCAGCCGACGGCGAGCGTCGGAGCTCATCGGGGGTGCGGATGTTGAGCAGCGCGCACAGCAGGCCGGTGTCGGCGAGGTAGAGTTTGGGACTCTTGACCAGCGATTTCGTTCGGTTCGAAAACCACGGTTCGAGCAGCACGACCTGACCCGAGGCTTGCAGAACGGACAGCCATTGGTTCGCCGTCGACGGGGCGATAGCCACGTCGCGCGCCAGGTCGGCTCTGTTCAGGAGGTTGCCCGATCTGAGCGCGCAGGCGCGCAGGAACCGTTCGAAGTCGCGAAGGCTGCCGACGTTGGCAAGGGCGCGGACGTCCCGTTCGAGGTAGGTCGCCAGGTAGGAGTTGTAGAAGGCGACGGCGTCGATGTCGGCGTTGGCTTGAAGTTCGGGGAAGCCGCCGCGCACGAGTGCGGCGTCTGCGGTCGTGGACGGCAGGGCATCGCTGATTTCGCGGTAAGACAGCGTCTCGAGGTCCACGATGTCGGCGCGTCCGGCCAGGGAGTCGGAGACGCCTGCCATCAGGGTGAACCTCTGCGAGCCGGTCAGCAGGAACTGACCGCGACGCGCCCGGTCGTGATCCACGGCCGCCTTGAGGTGACGAAACAGCGCCGGCGCGTACTGGACCTCGTCGAAGATGACGGGGGGCGCGTATCTGGCCAGGAAGGCGTCTGGCTGTTTCTCGGCGAGTTCCGCTTCGGAGGGGAGGTCGAGCGACACGAATCGGTGGTGCGGGAACAGGCGGCGGAGCGTGGTCGTTTTCCCGGTCTGCCTGGCGCCGGTCAGGACGACCACCGGTCGGGTGCGGACAGATCGGATGAGGCGGGCCTCGACATATCGAGCGATCCACATGAACACATTATACGGCCCAATCGCATTTTATGCGCGCCGGGATCTATGGAACCTGGCGGGTCGGCTTCGACACATGCTGGCCCGCCTCGCGGATGGCCTTGATCCGTAAGTCCGGTAAGGGGCGCCTTTCACGGCGCCCCTTACCGCCTACCGTGGTCACGCCGGCGGAGCTGTACACCGCGTTGCCGACCAGTTCCTCGTAGAGCTTCTCGCCCGGGCGGACGCCGGTGAACGTGACCGGGGGGATTCAGGCGTCGAGTGGAAGGTCGATCTCCCCGATGGTCTTGACGTCGATTCCGTCACCAAGCGGGTACCCGTTGCGCGCCCGGCACACAATTGCCGCGGTCGCGACGTGTTCCGGGCCCAATACCCGGCGG
>DASXVO010000042.1 GCA_036504215.1 Vicinamibacterales bacterium
GCGGCCGATCCCCGGATCTCGCGCCGCGCCGCGCTGTCCGGGCGAAGCCTCCCGGCGACGGCCTTCCGTCCGATGACAGGCCGCGGGGGGAGAGGACGGGTCCGAGCCCCCATACCCCCACGGCCAGATCACCACGCCGCCGCCGTCCGGCTCGATACCCTGACGCAGGTGGGCGGTCTACGCCGCGCTTGGCGAGACCCGTGGTTCGGCCCCGCTCACTCTGCCCTGGGCCGCATCGATGGGCGCCCCGCCGGCCGTGTCACCGGGCCGCGGGCAGGCACGGAGGCCGACGTGGACCGGGCCGGCGCGCAGGGCGACTTGGTGAGGGCTTCCGAACCGGAGCCCAGTGCGACGGACCGGGTCGCGGCGGCCGATCCCCGGATCTCGCGCCGCGCGTCGATGGGCGCCCCGTTCCGCCGGCCGTGTCACCGCGCGGTTTTGCACGTCGCACATAGCACTCAGCACTTTCTTCCTTCTCGCTATAGAATTCCCCAGTGCCGCTGTCCCGCCATGAGATCTTCGAACGCCTGTTCGATCGCATCCAGGTCGGGGCATGTGTCGCCGTCCTGTCGGACCTGGGTGACCACACGCTGGCGGCGAACATCCAGTTGAAGCTGATCTACGGCTACGCGGTTGAAACCGACGAGACGCAGATTCTTCCCTTCGATTCCGAGCGCTTCATCGATCCGATGGCGCGGCCCGCGCTGCTCGAGCGGCTCGCGCGTGACGGCGCGGTCACTGACTTTCTCGTCCGCATTCGCCGTGCGGACCTCACGCCCATCTGGGTGGAGATCACCGCGCACGCGGAGACGTATCCCGACGGCACCGCACGACTCGAGGCGCTCGTTCGAGACGTCAGCGACCGCAAGAAGCTCGACGATCAGACGCGCGACCTCTACCATCAACTCCTGCAGGCGGAGAAACTCGCGTCGCTCGGGCAGACGATTTCGGGGATCGCGCACGAGTTGAACAACCCGCTCGCGACCATCCTCACCTGGGCCGAGCGGTTGTCGCACCGGCAGGTTGACGACCACACGCGCCGCGGCCTCGACGTCATCTTCTCCGAATCCGAGCGCGCCGCGCGCATCGTCCGCAACCTGCTGACGTTCGCGCGCAAGCGCCATACGACGCGGGCGATGGTGGACATCAACCACATCGTCGAGGAGACGATGGCACTCCGGGCGTACGAGCAGCGCGTCACCAACATCACCGTCATCTCGGCGCTCTCGGCCGGCCTGCCGCAGGTGTTCGCGGACCCGCATCAACTCCAGCAGGTGCTGCTCAACCTCGTCATCAACGCCGAGCAGGCGATGCTCTCCGCGCAGGGCCACGGCACGCTGGTCGTCCGCACCTGGCACAACGCGGCGAACGACACGGTCGTCCTCGAGGTGAACGACGATGGGCCGGGAATACCGGAGGAGGCGAGGACGAAGATCTTCGACCCGTTCTTCACGACGAAGGAAGTCGGCAAGGGAACGGGCCTTGGGCTGACGGTGGCGTACGCGATCGTGCAGGAGCACGGCGGGCGGATCTACGTGCAGGCGCCCGAGCAGGGCGTCGGCACCTCGTTCTTCGTCGAGTTGCCGACCGGCGACGCCGGCGCCGTCCGACCGCCACAGCCTCCACCGGAGGTGATGGCGCAGGATCTTCCGCGCGGCGCGTCCGTGCTGCTCGTGGAAGACGAGCCCGCGCTGGCGCAGGCGGTCGGCGACGGCCTGGCCGACGCCGGCTTCGTGGTCGATCGTGCGGGCGACGGCGAGGAGGCGCTCGCCTGCGTGAACACGCGCACCTACGATCTGATCGTCTGCGACCTGAAGATGCCTCGCGTCGATGGCATGGAGTTCTACCGCCTGATCGCCGCCGAGAAGCCGCTCCTCGCCCGCCGTGTCATCTTCGTCACCGGAGACGTCGTCGGCACCGAGGCCGAGCGTTTCCTCGAGGTGACCGGCTGCCGCTGGCTCGCCAAGCCGTTCCGCCTCGGCGATCTACTCCGGACGGCCCGGGAACTGCTCGATTCTGCCTAGTGTGACGCGCTGGTTGACGCGTTCCCGCCTTCCCGCCTTTGTCCGGTACAAAGAACCGCCGCCACGGTTTCCCGTGGCGGCGAAATGAGGAGGTGGAGGATTGGGCTCGGCCGGCTTGTGGTCCTAACGCGCGACGGCGGCCGGGAAGTCCTCGGCAACGCGGCGCGCGATCTTCTTCCGCGGGCTCGGCAGGCTCGCAGCCTTCGGGCGGACCGTGCGCGCGACGGCGGCATACGGGAGCACCGTCGCGGGACGGCACGACGGCAGCGCGGCCTTCGCCATGACCGGACGCTGGAACGGCAGCACCGGACGGCTCGGCGTGCGCAGCGTGAGCGCCGTGAGAGCCGGCGGCATCGAGACGCTGACGCCCATCGCCCGACGCGCGGCCACGGAGGAAGGCTCGAGCGCGGCGCGCAGGCGCTGGATGGCTCGCGCGTGCAACTGCGACACGCGCGACTCGTTCACGCCCAGCTCATTTCCAATCTGCTTCATCGTCGCTTCGTGGAAGTAATAGAGACCGATCAGCTTGCGCTCGCGCTCTGGAAGCGTCGCCATCGCGTCGCGGATGCGCTCCCTTACTTCGGTGCGCTCGTAGGCCGTGTCCGGGGAATCGGGCTCCGACGGCACCAGGGCCGCCGGCAGCGAGGTCTCGTCCGTGTGGTCGCCCGACGACAGCGGCGACGTGGACTCGATCGTGTTGATGCGGAGGATCGTGCGGCCCAGGCGTTTCTCGTCGGAGCCGACCTTCGCGGCGAGGTCCGCGAGCGACGGCTCGTGACCGAGTTCCTTGCGCAGCGTCTCGCGCGCCGCCTCGAGCTCGCGCCGCACCCGGCGGACGCCGCGCGGCCAGGCCTCGCGCCGCAACGCGTCAATCATCGCCCCGCGGACGCGCCGCTCGGCGAAGGTTTCGAACTTGATGCCACGGTCCTCGTCGAACCGGTGCGCAGCGTCGATCAGACCCAGCACACCGTCCTGTACCAGATCGCCCATGTCGATCGAGTGGGGCATGGACGCCGCGAGTCGTCGCGCCAGTGCTTCGACAAAGGGAAGCCCGGCAACAACGCGGCGGCTTTCATTGGCGGGAATTGGTAGGACCTGCATCGTCGCTCCTGTGGGTTATCGTTTGACTCGCTGTTCCGCCCCATCCTTTCGCAACGGTAGTGCCAGAAAGACACCTGCGCTCTCGCCTAGATGAGCTGGGCGTGTCAGTGCCACTCAAGTAATTGTATTAAAAGAGTTTGCGTCGACATCTCGACGCACGAGACGGAGAAGGCTGTCAGGCGGAAATCCGGCGGGAGCGCCAATTAATTGACAATGGCAGTCGGATTGACAGCCAATTTTCTGACACTCGAGCTTGAAGACAGAGGGATCGAGCCTTCGCCAAGGAGGTTGTGCAGGCGATTACCGGGTACCCAGTAGTCGATTACGAGTGGATAGATGCTAGCCGGCCGTGCGTCGGCAGCAGATCAGCTGCGATCCACCAGCCGCTGGCAGCTATCAACTGACAATTCCGTCGTATCGTCTCGTGGTCAAGCTCCCGTTGTCAGTTCGTTGACATGGCCACGAATCTCGCGCGCCGTTCCCATCGCCTCGAGCGCGGCCGCCACGACCTGGGAGGCCCGCGACCGGTTCATCTCTTCCGCGCACTTCGTCTCGAGAAGCTCTGCGTGCGACAGGATGATGCCGAGCTCGTTGTTCAGGCGGTGGAATAGCTCGCCTAACTCTTTCTTGTTGTTGATGTTCACGGTCTCGACGGCTGCATCCTTGCGCAGTGCGTTCATAGGTCCAATCGCCGCGGCTGCCGAACGACTTCAAGGGGGTTATCGGTAAGCGCGGGGCATCTCTGTAGGGAACGGCGGGCGGCCGGCCACCTGCAAGTTGATCTGGCCTCGACCATCAATCTGTGTCAACATATTGGCGCCATTCGGACTCCCAGCTAAATGCCTGAAACGACAAAACATCTTCTCATCGTCGAGGACGAAGGGGCGCTTCGCGAGGTGGTGGCCGAGCGGCTGACCGATAGCGGCTTCGACGTCGCGCAGGCCGCCAACGGCGAAGAGGCGCTCGAGCGGCTCGCCGAATTCGCATTTGACATCGTCATTACGGATTTGCGATTGCCGGGCATCGACGGCGGCAAGGTGCTCGAGGCGGCGATCGCGCGCTATCCCGACATCATTGGAATTGTCGTGACCGGCTACGGGACCGTGAAGGACGCGGTCGAGGCCATCAAGCGGGGAGCGTCCGACTTCGTCACCAAGCCGTTCCAGTTCGACGAACTGCTGCACGTGTTGAACACGGCGCTCGAGCAGCGGCGGCTCAAGTCCGAGAACGCCTACCTGCGATCGCAACTCGAGCGCCGGTACAGCTTCGAGGGCATCGTCGGTCGTAGCCGGGCGATGCGCAACCTCTTCCAGTTGCTGGAGACCGTGGCCGTCACCAACAGCACGATTCTGGTGACGGGCGAGACCGGCACGGGCAAGGAACTCGTCGCGAGGGCGATCCATCACAACAGCCCGCGACGCGCAAACCGGTTCGTCGCGATCAACTGCAGCGCGATTCCCGAGACGCTGCTCGAGGCGGAGCTGTTCGGTCACGTCCGCGGCGCGTTCACGGGCGCGATCGGCAATCGTGTGGGCCGTTTCGAAACGGCGCACAAGGGCACGCTCTTTCTCGACGAGGTCGGGACCATGGGCGCGCCGCTGCAGATGAAGTTGCTGAGGGCGGTGCAGGAGAAGGAGTTCGAGCGGGTCGGTGACTCACGCCCGATGAAGGTGGACGTGCGCGTGATCGCGGCCACCAACGGCGACTTGGCGAAGATGGTGAGCGAGGGCCGCTTCCGCGAGGATCTGTACTACCGGTTGAACGTCATTCCAATCGGGCTGCCGCCGCTGCGCGATCGCAAGGACGACATTCCGCTGCTCGTCCAGCATTTCCTCGATCGATTCTGCCGCGAGCTGACGCCGCCGCGGCCGGCGTTGACCGTCTCGCAGCAGGCGATGCGGAAACTGATGGCCTTCTCCTGGCCGGGAAACGTCCGGCAGCTCGAGAATGCACTGGAGCGCGCGGTGGCGCTGAGCGCAGGCCGCACGCAGATCGAAGAGGCCGACCTGCCGCCCGATGTCCTGGAGTCCGATCACGCGGCGCCGTCGGGACCGCTCGCGCTGCCCGAGGACGGACTCGACTTCCAGGAGTACATCTCGAGCATCGAACGCGAGCTGATCACGCAGTCGCTCGAGCGCACCGGCGGCAACAAGGGCCGTGCGGCGCAGTTGCTCCACCTGAAGCGTACGACGCTCGTGGAGAAACTGAAGAGAATGAATTCCAATTGAGCTACGGGGGGCTGAGGATTCGCGCACCCGGCACTTCGCACATTGCAGCTTCCGGCGCACTTGGCACGTTGCACGCAGCACTCAGCACTTTTCTATGCCACCTAGATACACCTACTGGACCATCCTCATCGACGACCAGCCCACCGCGTTCCGCGCGGCTGATCGGGAAGATCTGCTGCCGACGCTCAAGCAGCTCCAGGCGAAGAATCCCAACGCGGTGATGAAGTGGTTCGCCCGGGGACGCGTGTGGGAGTCGCCGGAAGAGGCGCGCAGTGCGCACCCGTCGTCGGGCGCGAGGACACATCCGCGTCCGCACGAAAGTGCTCCACAGGTGGTGTCAGCGGAGCCGGATCACAGCGCTCCCGAAGGCGCTCCCGCGAGCGGTGACGCGACGCCGCCGGTCCCGCCCGACGACGTGCCAGCCGATCAGCCGGTGACCGATCAGCTGCCGGCGGAGCGTCGTGGCCACGGCTGGCGCCCGGGCGGCCAGCACAAGGATCCGCGGGAGAAGTTCAAGAAGGAGACGTTCCAGGCGCGCAAGCGACGTGAGAAGAAGGCGGAGAACCTGGCCAGGACCCACGGCAGTGGCCCGGCTCAGGGCCCAGCGCCCGGACCTCGAGGCCACGACGAAGCCGACCGCAAGCCCTCGCAGGACAGGCCGCAGGGCGACCGCAAGCCGTGGCAGAACAAGCCGGCCGGCGGCGGCTTCAGGCCAGCGGGTCGACCCCCGGGAGACCGCAAGCCCTGGCAGGACAGGCCGCCTGGTGGTCCAGGGAGAGGTCCGGGCCCGGGGTTCAGGGGTGAGGGATCAGGGAGCGGAGATCAGGGCAGGGGCCCGACCGAACGGCGCCCCTGGCAGGGCAAGCCGCAGGGCGAGCGCAAACCCTGGCAGGACAAGCCGGCAGGCGACCGCAAGCCGTGGCAGAACAAGCCGGCCGGCGGCGGCTTCAGACCAGCGGGTCGGCCCCCGGGAGACCGCAAGCCCTGGCAGGACAGGCCGCAAGGCGAGCGCAAGCCCTGGCAGAACAGGCCGCCT